>JAOUPW010000219.1 GCA_029879665.1 Rhodospirillales bacterium
CCTTGATCGGCTTGGAGCCGCCGATCCGGTCGACCTCCCCTTCCTGAAGAACGCGCAGCAGTTTTGCCTGCAGGCGCGGGTCCATCTCACTGATTTCGTCAAGCAGCAGGGTGCCGCCGTTGGCTTCCTCGAATTTTCCAATACGTCGTGCCACGGCACCGGTAAAAGCACCCTTTTCATGGCCGAACAGTTCCGATTCCAGGAGATTTTCCGGAATCGCGGCGCAGTTGATGGCGACGAAGCGTTGACTGGAACGGCGGCTTTTTTCATGCAGATATCGTGCGATCAATTCCTTGCCGGTGCCCGATTCCCCGGTTACCAGGATACTGGCATCGCTGGGCGCCACCTGATCGGCCAGTTTGAGGCTTTCGGCCATGATCGGATCATCGTAAATGATCGAGAGGTTTTCCTCGGCGACGGCGGCAAGTACGGCGGCGATCAGTTCCGCATTTGGCGGCAACGGCACATATTCCTTTGCCCCGGCCCTGATGGCGCGGACGGCGGCCTGGGCATCGTTGCCGACGCCGCAGGCGATCACCGGAACGCTAAAATGTTCGGATTTCAGGCTTCGAATCAAAGAAGCGACATCCTGGGTCACATCAATCATGACCATGTCGGCGCTCTGCCCGTTGCGCAGGGTTATGAGCGCGCCTTCGATGTCGTTTGCATGCGAGACTTTCGCGCCGCGATGGATGGCGATCTTGCTTGCGGCTCCGATCTGGCCTTCGAGAGTACCGATAATTAGTAACTGCATTGTTTAATTCTCCAACTGGCAGTTGTCAGTCAAAATATTCGACGCGTTTGGAAGGCGGCAGAATGCTGTTCAGTAGCATTTCCAGTCTTCTCGGGTTTTCCTGCCGCCCGATCGAGGAAGCCCCCATGATGTAGAGTGTATTGATAAGTGATTCTTCCGCCGAGTTGCGTTCCAGCTTGGACGCCAGGGGCATAAAAACCATGTTGGCAAGAACCGCGCCGTAAAATGTCGTCAACAGGGCGACGGCCATGGAGGGGCCGATAGTAGAAGGATCGTCCAGGTTTCCCAACATTTGAACCAGCCCGATAAGAGTTCCGATCAATCCCATGGCGGGGGCGAATTCGGCCGCCTTTCTTAGAACGCTGGTACTTTTATTGTGGCGTAGGAGAATGGCTTGCATATCGCGGCGCATAATGGCCTCGACTTCCTCGCCCGGAGTACCGTCGATCACCATGTTCATTCCCTTAAAGAGAAAGGGGTCATCGCTCAGGGATTCGACAGCATCCTGAATTGACAGTACGCCCTGCTTTCGTGCCAGTTCCGCCACCTTCAAGACCTGGATCGCCGCTTCCGATGGGTCACGAGAGGTATGGAAGATCGTATTCAAAATGACGTTCACGCTGTGCCTGATTTCAGCAAAGGAAAAGCACATCGTGGTAACCGAAAAGGTTCCACCGACAACAATCAGAATTGCGGGGGAATTGATAAAGGAACCGGGGGATCCGCCGATGATAATGGCAATAGAAATCAACCCGAAGCCGGCCAGAAGACCGACAATGGTCGCCATATCCGTTCTGGTTTTCGGTTTTTCGATATCGAAAACGATGTTGCCTTCAGCCATGGCCTAGCCTGCTTTAACCTTTTTCCGTTTTGATGATTTCAGTCATAGTCACGCCCAGCCGGTCTTCGACAACGACAACCTCGCCGCGGGCAACGAGCCTGTTGTTAACGTAGATGTCGACGGCTTCGCCGACTTTGCGGTCCAGTTCGACAACCGCGCCCCGGCCCAGCTTGAGAAGCTGACTGACCTGCATGGTGGATTTTCCCAGAACAGCGGAAACCTGAACGGGAATATCGTACACCGCTTCCAGGTCGCCGGAACTGCGGGGAAAATCGTCTCCCAGATCAATTTCGTCATCGTCCTGACCCCCGGAGCTCGATGATCCGCCCCCGGTAGATTCAAGTTCAGTAAGTTCGAGGTCCTGCTCTTCAGCCATAGCTGACTCCTGTTTCGATTCCGGTCATCCTGCGTCCGGGGAAGAACCATCTTCGCCGGAATCTTCTTCCGGTACTGACGGTTCGGGTTTTAATTCGTTCAGTCCGCGTTCGATGATGGCGTCGATTTCCCGCCACATTCTTTCCGAGTTACGTTCGGCACCGCCATTGCCCCATTCAATTCTGCAATCTCCGACGGCAACGGTGTCCTCAGAAAGAACAGTAACGGATCCTGCGTGACCGATCGTTTCCGCCAATTCTGAAACCTTACGGTTAATATCTTGAAGCAAGACATCGTTGACGTATATTTTCACCTTATGTGCGTCGGTCAAACTTCCGAGCGTTTTCCCAACCAAATCTTCAATTTCCGCAAGCGCATGTTTTCGGCTTAACTGCGGGAATAATTTTCGTAAAACGGCAATAGATAACTCTGTCGATTCCGCGCTGATTTTGGAATTCATTTCTTCCTGTATTCGGAACAGGTCGTTTAGGCGTTCGGCAATCAGTGATAAAGCTGCGGCCGACCTTTGTTCATCGCTCAGTTCGGCATCGTGGAGCCCGGCTTCCTTGCCGGCGGCAAATCCTTTTTCGCGGCTCGCTTCCAGGTCCTCTTCCGTATACAAAGGAGCAGGTTCCGGCGGCGGAGGGGCTTCTTCTTCCGGCGGCGCTGGGGGTTGTTCCAGTTGAGGTTCCGTTACGGGGGTGGCTACTTCCGGTATGGATTCGGTTTCTGCTTCCGGTTCGTTATTTTCATATAGATGGCTTAGGTCCGATTTGTCGGGAAACCCGGACTTGAATTTTGCCCGGGATTTAGAGCGTTTTTTGGCAGCTTCCTGAGGCTTTCCGTCCGCGGAATCAAACGAACGTTCAAAAAGAAACCGCTTAGTTGCCGTCATGACGCGGCGGCCCGGTTAGTAAACAAGTTCATCTTCATCGCCTGCGCCGCTGATGACGATCTCGCCACTATCGGCCAACGTCTTCGCCACGGTAACGATGGCGGCCTGGGCCTCGTCGACATCCTTAAGGCGGACCGCCCCCATCGCTTCCATATCTTCGCGCATCATCTTGCCCGCGCGCTCCGACATATTTTGGAAGAACAAATCCTTGACCTCTGGGGAACCACCTTTAAGAGCGATCGCAAGCTGATCCTTTTCAACCTGGCGCAACAGGGTTTGAATGCCCGCGTTGTCGGCGCGGATAAGATCATCGAAGGTGAACATCAGTTGTTTGATGCGTTCCGCCGATTCCCGGTTACGTTCTTCCAGCGCGGTGAGGAACCTGTTTTCCGTAGTGCGGTCAAGGTTGTTGAAAATATCCGCCATTTGCTCATGGGAATCGCGCCGTGCAGTACGGGCAAGGTTGGTCATGAATTCGGTTCTCAACGTCCGTTCGACATGGTCGAGAATTTCCTTCTGTACCGTTTCCATGCGCAGCATCCGCATAATCACTTCCATCGAGAAATTTTCCGGCAACATGGCAAGGACGCGGGCGGCATGGTCGGGTTTGATCTTGGAAATGACGACGGCAACGGTTTGCGGATATTCGTTCTTTAGATAGTTGGCGAGCACGGCCTCATTCACGTTGCCCAGCTTGTCCCACATGGTGCGGCCGGCGGGACCACGGATTTCCTCCATGATCTGCGACACGCGTTCTTCGGGCAGGGCCTTGTAAAGCAGGCGTTCTGCGCTATCGAAACTGCCGACAAGGGAGCCGGCGGAAGACAGCTGATCGGCAAATTCAATAAAAAGGCGTTCAACAAGGGTTGAATTGATCGAGCCCAGAGTGGACATGGATTGCGACAGTTCCCGGATTTCATCGTCATCCATCAATTCGAACAGGCGCGCGGATTCATCTTCCCCCAAAGAAAGCATAAATATTGCCGCCTTCTGGGGTCCGGAAATGGTTCGAAAGTCGTCCTTAACCTTTGCCACGCGGGGACTCCTTTAAGTTTCCTGATAAAGCCAGTTGCGAATAATTGAAAGTGCCTCTTCGGGATGTTTAGTGACGATCTCCCCGACTTTTTTGACCGACGAAGCTTTGACCCGGCCTTCGATCCGCTCAAGATCGATCATGTCTTCGAAGTTTTCTTCGCCTGGAGCGCCGCGTTCAGGGCCGGTCAGGGCCGGCGACATGGCCTGTTGCGCGAGCATCGCGGATTCGGAAAGGGCAGAAGCCGCCGCCGGCAGGGATTCAAATGCCCGGGTCACCAGCGGACGGACGACAAGTAGAATAACAAGAACGGCGACAATGCTCAAAACAAGAATTTCAGCAATGCGCAGCATGTCGTTTTTTTCAAAACCGAAGAATAGCTGAATCGGGGGTTCCGGAGGAGCCTCAACCGCCGCAAACTTCAAGTTGACGACTTCCACGCTATCGCCTCTATCCGGATTATATCCCACCGCGGTCCGGACCAGGGCGGCCAGTTGTTCCATTTCCTCCTTGGTCCGGGGGGAATAAATCATTTCATCTTCTTGGTTGCGTTTGTAATTGCCATCCACCAGAACGGCGACCGACAAGCGATTGATAATGCCGGATTCACGAACATGGTTTATGACTTTTTTGGAAATTTCGAAATTGACTGTTTCCTCCGTCCGGGCATCCGCGCTCTTGTTGCTGGCGGATTCGCCGGCGCCAACCTGTGAATCGGGAAGGGTTCCGGCAACGGTTACGGCATTGTTTGCTTCGGATTCCTGGGCTGAAGTTGAATGTTCGAGGGTCTGTGTGGAGCGGACGACCTGACCTTCCGGGTCAAATTTTTC
>JAOUPW010000220.1 GCA_029879665.1 Rhodospirillales bacterium
CAGACTGTGGGCCGCCTTGATTTACATCAATTGTTTGTATTTTGCCGCAGCGAAGAGCGCAATCTTCATCCAGACGGTGGGATGCCGACTGAAAACGTGTGGCATTTTCAGTCGGCTTTGCGGAGCGCTTTAAATGCGCCGGGGAAAAGCCGAGGATGGCGTTCAGAGAATTATTGAAGATGCCGAGAGAATTAAGGGGCTACGACCCCGTTTTTTCTTTCGCCGTCTGCGCCCTTTTTTCCCGGGTCCAGCGGGGATAGGACATGCCCTTGCCGGGACCGTCGTCAATTACGTATTCAAAGCCGTTCTTGTAGAAGTTCTTGGAAAAAAAACCGGGCATGCGAAAAACTTCCGTGCCGTTCTTGCCATAGAAAACAGTGGTCGGAGTGAAGTTGACCTTGGACTGTTCGGAAAATTTCGCTTCCGATAGGACCTTGCCGTCAAAGCCCGTGACTTCATTGTCGCCATAGAGATTGATCTGCAAAACGTCGAAATGATCGGTTATGAATTTCACAAGTTTCTCATCGGCGAAATTGATTTCATGGAGCTTTTTGCAAGAACCGCAGCCGGGCTGTTCGAAAAGAACGACCAGTCCTTTCTTGCCTTTGTCCAGGGCTTCCTGCAGGTCTTCCTTAAAATCCAGGAACGAAATCTTGATCCAGGGCTCGAAATGAATGCCGTCGTCGCGCAGGGCGGCGGCCGAGGCTGTGGCGGCGCCGAGCATAATCCCCAGCAAAACGAAAGCGGCCATAAAAAGACCGGATTGTTTTTTCAGTGTCCGCATTATCTGATTCCTTAGTTGTTCCGGGTTGCCATCGCCCGGGCCGAAAGGCCGATCCTTACTTGAGTAATTTACCATTCCATGCTCACATTCTCAATCCGCGCATTTACGGTAAAGTTCAAATGAAAGTGATTTGCGACTCCGCAGAAAAGGGAGCTTATGGTTAAGCTAACACGCCGGAATTTCGCCAAATTCTCGCTTGCCGGGGTGGCCGCGCTGACCGTTCCACAGGGATCGGCAATGGGCGGCGAAGGCCCGGCGGCACCTTTTCTCACCGGACCGGCCGGGCGCCCGGCGCCGCTGGCGCCGACCAAGGGGCAGCGGGCGGTGGTGGTCGGCGGCGGATGGTCGGGCCTGACCCTCGCCAAGTATTTGAAGAAGTTTTCCCCCGCCCTGGATGTGATCCTGATTGAACGCAAGGAAACTTTTGTCTCCCATCCCATGAGCAACCTGTGGCTGGCCGGCTTGATCGACCTCGCCACATTGACCCACAGTTTTCACGATGCGGCACGGCACAACGACTATACGTATTTCAACGCATCGGTCTTCGATGTCGACCGGCAAAGCCGCAAGGTGTTTACCGACAAAGGGACAATATCTTACGATTTTCTGATTTTGGCGCCGGGCATCGATTACGACTACGCCTCCTTTGGCGTCCACGATCCCCGGCATGAGAATTTGCTTAAATCCCGCTATCCGGCGGGGTTCATTTCCGGCTCCGAGCACATCACGCTGCGCAACAAGATCAACGCCTTCACGGGCGGCGTTTTTGTCCTGACGGCGCCGCCGGGGATTTACCGGTGTACCGCGACGCCTTATGAACGCGCCTGCCTCATCGCTTCCGTCTTTAAACGAAACAAGGTTAAAGGCAAGGTGGTGCTGATCGATCCCCGATCCGAGCCGGGAGTCAATGCGGAAGGATTTCTCGCCGCCTTTAAGGATCTTTACGGCGATGTGCTTGAGTATATGGTCTCGACCGAGGTCAAGACGGTGGATCCGGAACAGAAAACCATCTCCAACGAATTCGATAACATTTCCTTTGACGATGCCGCCATCTATCCCCGCATCCGGGGCGCCCGACTGATCGAGACCCTGGGGCTCATGGATCCGAAAAGCTCGCAGAAGGAAGCCGCTATCGATCCCTTCACCTATCATGTGCCCGGCGACAAAAGGGTCTATGTCACCGGCGACAGCCGTCCCATGCCCTTTTCCAAAAGCGCCAACGTCGCCCGAACGGAAGGGGTTTATGTGGCGAAAGTGATCGCCGCCCGTGCCACCGGAAAGGAAGTCCCCTGGGAAAGCCCGCGGTCTCTCTGTTATTCGGTGGTCAACGCGGCGCCGGAAGAGGCGATCATGATCAACACCACCTACAAGCTCGACCCGACCAGCCATGAATGGGGGTATGCGGAAACCCACGCGCTCAACCAGCGCACGGAAAGCTTGAGCCGGGACGGTCGCGCCTGGGCGCGGGATCATTTCCGGGACATGTTTTCTTAACAGCTTGAATTTAAAGCTTTCACTCTTTTCCACCTGAAAATATCTTAATTTCTTCCCTTTATTTGATCCCGGAGCGGTTGCACCCGGAGAATATTATGGGTATGAGTGAGTGTGCGACCTACCCGTTCAGGGAGCCTTACTTCTTTCGGGAAATCAGGATGGCCGAAACCACGCTCCAGCACATTGATATCGTTATTGCGGACAAATCCCCCCTGGTGCAGGCCGGTCTGAACAAGCTTTTCTCTGACAATGCGCAGTTTACTCTGAAGGCTACCGCCGCCGACGGCGAACGCTTTCTCGAAGCCACTGAGCGGATGTGCTTCGATATCGGCATAATAGGCTGGAATATGCCTTTTTTGGACGGTCGGGGCGTGCTGGAAGCGCTACGGGAACGCCCGGAAGCCCCCAGGATCGTCGTATATACCGGAAACGCGGCACCCAACATCCCGCGCCAGGTCATGCAATTGGGCGGCGCTGGATTTTGCTCAAAAAGTGAGCCTCCTGAAAGACTTATGGAAACCGTCCTGTCCGTTTCCGAAGGCCGGATGGTGTTTCCCTTCATGGATATGAGTAAACCTGGCAGCGACCCCTTTGGGTCCCTTACAAGTCGCGAACAGGAATTGCTTTCCGCTCTTTCCATGGGACGTACAAATTCACAAATTGCTTTAGAATTAAGTATTTCCCTGAATACTGTAAAGTTTCACTTGAAGAACCTGTACGGCAAACTGAGTGTCAACAACCGGGCCCAGGCGGTCGCCTGCTATCTAAAATCCCACAGCGGGGATTAGCGGCGGAATGATTTGGGTGGCTTTGGGCCTATCCGTTCAGGTAGTTCGTATACTACCCGAATAAGTTTCTTCTGCTCCCCTTGGGGGTGTTTCCTGACCGGGCTATTTTTTTTAAAAAGTCCCTAGATCATAAATGGTTTTAACCTTGGTTTGAGACATGACCCCTGAAGATATCTGCAAAGGCCAGTTTTTTATCTATGCCTTGCGCTCGGCGACGGAAGCCGCGGCCCGGGCTGCCTTTAACTGGATCGGCCGCGGAGAACGAGGCCAGGGCGATCAGTCAGCGCGTCAGGCGATGTTTGCTGAACTGGCAAAACTTCCCATCAGCGGAAAACTGATCTTCGGCGAAGGGGAAGGGGACATGAAGACCGGTTCCGTTATAGGAATTGATTCTGGCGGTCCCGTTTTCGATATTGCCGTCGATCCGGTCGAAGGAACGTCCTACATGGCCCGCGGCATGACCAACGCCATGGCCGTGATGGCGTTAGCCCCCGAAGGCACCATGTTTGATCCGGGGCCCGCCTTTTATATGGAGAAATTCGTGGCTCCCCCGGGGGCAAGGGGAAAAATCGACCCCGAGCAGCCGATTGAAGGCAAACTCAAGGTCCTGGGCAAGGTTCTCAACAAGCCGGTTTCAGATTTGACGGTTTATGTTCTGGAAAAACCCCGTCATCGCGAACTTGTTGAACGCATTCACAATGCGGGTGCCCGGGTTGCCCTGTATCCCGCCGGCGATGTCGCCGGCGCCTTGATGGCGGCGATCCCGAATTCCGGGATTGACGCCCTTGCCGGAACCGGCGGAACCCGCGAGGGAATTATTTCCGCCTGCGCCATACGCGCACTGGGCGGGGAGGTCTTCTTCCGTATCGATCCCCAACTGGCGACGGAAAAGGCCGAAGTTTCCAAGGCGGGGTTGAGCACGACCAAGTGGATGGCCATGGATGACATTATTTCTTCGGACGAAGTCTATTTTTGTGCGACCGGAATCACCACCGGACTCTTGGTCGAAGGGGTGGAGCGGACCGACACATTTGAATCCACTCAGACCATGATGATTGCCGGCCCGAATGGGATTCGCCAGTTATTGACCACTTTTCATCCCCGGACATTTTAAAGATTATTCAAGGAATTTGAAAAATGCCTAGATCCCGTCGTGTTGATCATCCCGTCATTCTTGGCATAGTTGGTGATTCCGCGGCCGGTAAAACAACCCTGACTCACGGTATCGCCCAGATTCTCGGACCGGAGCGGGTGGTGACCATCTGCACCGACGATTATCATTGTTATGACCGCCAGGAACGGGCCGAAAACGGGATTTCGGCCCTTGATCCCAGGGGAAATTATATCGACATTATGGAGCAACACATCCGGGCGCTGCGCAACTGGGAACCGATCCTCAAGCCGATCTACAATCATGATCACGGCACCCTTGACCGGCCGCAGTATGTGGAGCCCAAGGAATACATTATTCTCGAAGGATTGCTCGGTTATACCTCGCGCAAGCTGCGGGATTGTTATGACGTTAAGGTTTACCTCGAGCCGACGGAAGACCTACGGGTAAAATGGAAAATCCAGCGCGACTGTTCCAAGCGCGGGTATACCGAGGAACAGGTCCTGGCATCCCTGGAAAAACGCAAAACCGATAGTA
>JAOUPW010000004.1 GCA_029879665.1 Rhodospirillales bacterium
TGACCAGATACCCGAACTCCTGCCGACACTGAAGAAAGGCGGTCTATTTTTCGTTCCTCTTATGGCACTGACTGTGGCGCTGTTGATGGGCTACACGCCGACCTTTGTCGCGGTTATCGGAGCTATTGCAGTGCTTGCCGTCGCCATGGTTAGGCCGCGCACCCGTATCGGACCGCTCAAACTGATAGGAGTGTTGAGCGAGACCTGCTACCGCATGGTGCCGGTGGCCGGTGCCTGTGCCGCCGCCGGGCTGGTGATAGGCGGCATCACCATGACCGGGCTGGCTGGCAAGCTCGCCCATCTGGTCTATGGCATCACGGAAGCGCAGATGTTGCCGTCGTTGATCATCGCCGCCTTCATGACCATCGTACTCGGCATGGGCATGCCGACACCGAGCGCCTACATCCTTGCCGCCGCCATGATGAGCCCGCTGCTGACCGATTTGGGGATTCCCGTTCTGGCGGCGCATATGTTTGTGCTGTACTTCGCGGTCATGTCGGCATTGACGCCACCGGTAGCGGTAGCGGCTTATGCCGCCGCCTCCATCGCCGAGGACAACCCGCTCTATATCGCCATTCTAGCGGTAAAGTTCGCACTGGCCGCGTTCCTGGTGCCGTTTGCCTTCGTCTACGGCAATGAGCTGTTGATGGTCGGACCGATCTCGACAACCCTGATCTCGTTCGCATCGGCCGCTGTTGGACTGATCCTTCTGGCTGCGGCCATCGAGGGCCATCTCGATCGACCACTGTCGCAGTGGTTTAGGTTGCTGCTGGCACTGGCCGGTGCTGGGTTGGTCATACCCGATGTGCGCACGTCCCTGGGCGGCCTAGCGCTCCTCACGGTGCTGTTCGCACCCCGAGCGCTGGCCATGGCCCGATCGGCGCGAAAGTAGTCCGAGGTTATGTCGGGTGCGCAGCCAGGTTGCCTTATTCATACGCTGCGAATAAGTCCTCGATGGTAAAGAGCTTCTTGGCCATGCCCTGCTCAAACGAATAGCGGCAGAGCGCATCGATCGCATGTTTGTTCTTCTCGATGCCGTAGGGCCACCAGTCGTCACCCATGATGCGCTTGGTTTCGGCCAGATGATCGACCAGCCAGGGCAACATATTATAGAAGTAAGCGACCTGGTTCAGTTCCTGCACCGCGTGCTGACGCGAAAGCTCAAAGGCTTTAAACAGGCGCGCGGGTAAATCCGGGTGCTTGGCGATCAGGTCATTGCGGACACCCAGTGTATGCATGATCGGGTAGATGCCGGATTTCCGGTAGTACTCCTGCTCCGCCGTCTTAACGTCGGCGAATAAACGCCGGATACGGGGGTCGCCGGCAACGAAGGCGCCGGGCGCACGCGGACCGATGGCGGCGTCGATCTTTCCCTCCAGCATCAACTGCCACAGGGTTTCGTCCTTGCCGATAAGCTGGAAGCTGATTTCCGGCGGCAGATCGACAGGCACCTTCTCGTCGCGGCCTGGCTCGTCGTAATCGCCTTGAAACCAGTTAATGTCTTCGGTACGGACGCCATATTCGTCGGACAACATGCCCCGCACCCAAACATTGGCGGTCAACTGATACTCGGGCAAACCGACATTGCGGCCCTTGAGGTCTTCCGGTTTTTCAATGCCGGCGTCGGAACGGACGTAGATTGCACTGTGGCGAAAGGCGCGGGACGGAAAGACAGGAATCGCGGTATAGGCGTTTTCACCCCGGGAAAGTTGCAGCAGGTAGGTGCTGAACGACATTTCGGTGAGATCGAATTCGTGATCGACCATACCCCGCAGGAACGCTTCCTCCGGGGGCAGGATTTCCCACTCGAGATTGACGCCTTCGGCTTTTATGGTTTTCGCGATCAGAGGCCAAGTGCGGTCATAGGCGCCGCAACCGATGGTTAAGGTTTGCATGGTGGATCTCCTATCCGATTACGCCCTGGGATTTATAGGCTTCGTATTCTTCTTCGCTGAGGCCGAGGAAATCGCGGTAGACGATGTCGTTCTCACCGCCCAGCAGCGGCGCCGCCTTGGTCACCACGCCGGGCGTCGCGGAAAGGTCGAAACCGGGGAAGTAGTAAGACTGATCGCCGATCACCTCGTGATGCTGCTTGCGCCAGGTCTTGCGTTCCGCTAATTGCGGATCGGTGAACAGATCGGCGATGGAATTGACAGGATAACAGTGAACTTGCGCCTGTTGCAGGGCTTCCGCCGCCGCATTCGATTCGCAGGTTTTTGTCCAGTTCGAAATCAGTTCATCCAATTCCGCCTTATTGGCGCGGCGGGCGTCCGTGCCGGCGAAGCGCGGGTCATCGCTCCATTCGGGATGGCCGAGAGTGGCGGCGAGACGGGCGAATTCATCATCCGACCAGCATGATACCGCCAGCCACGCATCGTCCCCGCGGCAGGGATACGCGCCGTGGGGAGCGGCCACCGGATCGTCATTGCCGGATCGTTCGGCAATCCGTCCGGTGGTATGAAAATCGAGCATGGCGCCGGAGATGAAATCGATGCCGCATTCGTACTGGGAGATATCGACCAGGGCGCCCTTGCCGGTGCGGCGGCGGCGGTCGAGGGCGGCCAGAGCCACGGAAGCGCCGTAGAGGGCCGCGACAAAATCGATATAGGGGCCATAAAGCAGCATGGGCGAGCCGTTACGTTCCCCGGTCAGGCCGCAAAACCCGGCTAAGGCCGACAACTGCGAGCCGAAGCCGGGGGCGTTGGCGCGCGGGCCGGTCTGGCCCATGTTGCAGGTGGAAATCATGATCAATCCCGGATTGGTCTTGATGGCCTCTTCGTAGCCGAACCCGATCCGCTTCATGACCCCGGGTCGCATGTTTTCGACCACCACGTCGCACCAGTCAAGCAGGCGACGACCCAGTTCGACTCCGCCCGGCTTCTTCGCATCCAGCGTAATGCCGTGCTTGGAGTCATTGAAGTAGGTAAAACACCCCCCCCTGTTGATGCCCTGCTTGCCGTCCTTGAAAGGCGGATATTGCAAGCGGAAACCGTCGGGACGGTCCTTGGATTCCACATGAACCACCCGGGCGCCGAAATTGGCCATCACCTTGCCGATCCACGGACCGGCGGCATAGCCGCCGAAGACGGCGACGTTGACGCCTTCCAGGGCTTGGCGTTTGGCACTCATGCGCCGCCCTTTTCGATCTGGCTGGGGCGTCGGACCTTCAGCCGTTCGCCGTCAACAATGGCGAATCCGCCGCAATGGCGCTGGACCTTGCCGTCCGGGCCGGGGAGGTCCTGCCAGAAGCCGCGCGCTTCCAGTTGCGGGTCCGTCGAGATGTCTTCCACCGTGGAAACCGGATAGCCGAGCATTTCGCGGGCAAAGGCGCCGTTGAGGAATTCGCGCTTGGTCACTGTCAGGAAAAATTTTGAAATTGGCGCTTCGAAGGTATCCACTTCCTCCTGCGTCGCCTGGGTCGGATCGAATGTGGCCCAGTCGATATCGGCAAGTACGCCCAGGTCCGCTCCCGCTTCGCGCATCCAGGAGACCAGCCCTTCATTGGTGCGCCGCCCGGCGACGCCGCCGTAAAGGATAAAATTGAGATAGCCGTCCTTGCACGGCCAGAAGACCCTGTAGCTGGCGCCATGGATGGAACGTCCCGTCATGAAGGCGCCGGCCCGTTTCGGCAGGGTCCGTTCGATATCCCAGAACGCCGGCGCATGGGCCAGCGCCGCCACCACCGAAGCCTGAGCGGAAACATCGACAAGCTGCCCTTCGCCGGTTTCGGCCCGGTGATTAAGCGCCATCAAGGCGCCGACGGCAGCCATCGCACCGGCCCAGCCCCGGGACTGGGGCACACTGATACGCACCGGCATGCCGTCCGGTTCCCCGGCCAGGGTCATGGCGCCGCCGCCGGCCATGATTTCGAGATCGCCAGCCAACCAGCCAGCGCACGGACCGGTGCGGCCGAATGGCGTGATCGCGACATGAATAAGGCCGGCGTTGGCGGATTTCCTGCAGTCTTCGTCAATGGCGGCGGCAGCGGAACCCGGCGTCGCCGTTTCCAGCAGGAAATCGGCCTTGGCCAGCAACTTGACGAATTCGGCGCGTCCCGCATCCGTATCCAGATTCAGGGTCAGGGTCCGTTTATTGATATTGGCGGCCTGCCAATCCGCGCCGCCGGTGTCGCTGCCCGGCGCCTCAATCTTGAGGACATCGGCGCCGAGTTCAGCGAGAATCCGGCCGGACATCCAGCCGAGCGCATCGGTACAATCAAGAACCAGGTAGCCCGAAAGCATTATAAAGCCTCCCTGGACTTTCTTCCCTTACCGTCCAGTGCGAGCCAGGCTGTGCACCCAGCCATGCATAAAGCTTTTGGCGTGCTTGATCTGATCGTCGGTAAAAAAGTCTTCCGGCTTGACCCTGTCGACCGGATAAACCGGACGATGGAAGTCCTGCTCGTAGCCGTAAGGTACCGTGGCATCAATACCCATGCCGCCTTCAAATTCGGTGTTGGACGCGGTCCACGCCTTGTCACCTGCGGTCATGCGTTCCGACGGCATGAAAGTCTGTCCCCGGCCGCCCGGCAACGGATTGAGGATGTCCGCTCTCGGGTTCACCCGGGTGGTCAGGCACCACATGATATCATCCATGGAATAGATGTCGGTGTCTTCGCTGACCGCGATGGCGAGGCGCATGCCCTGCGAACAGGACAGGATCGCCGACAGGAAATTGCGCTGCCAGCCTTCTTCGATCTTGTTGCGTTTCTTCACCTGGATGATGCAGCCGCCCCAGTCGGTCATGCTGTAAGGAATATGAACATCCTGGATGATCCCCGGCTGAAGCCGTTCGCAGAGCTCGTAGATCGCCGACTCACGGACCGTGGTGTCGATATTCGCATCGTCCGAGGTATGAACACCCAGCGGAAAGATGATCGGTTTCTTTTCCGGCTTGCGCATGGTGATACCGGTGACATGGAAAGTTGGCGCCTTATAGGCTTTACCCATATAACCAGCCCATTCCGGGTGGAAAAAGGTCTTGCCCTGAACGCCCAGTTCCTCGGCTTCAGCGGTTTCATAACGCTTGTCGCGGGGATGGAGATAGCCTTCGAGGACATATTCCGCATCGGCCAGGGTCAGCGCATCAATGGTCCGGCATTTGACCAGACGGATGGGAGACCCCTGAACCGCGCCGGCGATACCGATTTCGTCGCAGCCCTTGGGTAAGATGGCGTAATCGAATCCGCCACCGGCGGCCAGTGTGCATGCGGGCGGAACACCGAAGCACATGGTCAATGGAATCGGTTTGTCGTCCTTGTAATGGGCCGTCATGATCTGCCACATGTGCGAGCCCGGAGAAATCTGGAAGGTGCCGACATTGCCCCAGCGGAAGTTCATGCGGTTGTAGCCGATGTGGCTGCCGCCTTCGAAATAATCGCCGATCACGCAGGAAATGCCCGAACCGATGGTCAGTTCGGATTCCAGCGCCGTATGGCGGATAGCGGTGATCCATTTGTTGACGTCAAGGTCATCGGTAATCACATGTTCCTGAACCGGCGCATCATCTTGGGAAATTTCGACCGGCGCCATGGGGTGGGTCAGGGCATAGGCCAATTTTTTCGTTCGCTCAACGGGTCCGTTCCAGCCGAACATTTTCTCGATCGTGCCGATATCGGAAAACAGGTTGGTGACGGCGCGCGCATGGGGCTTTCCCTTCACGTTGTTGAACAACATGGGCAGACCGCCATCCAGGTGTTTCTGCAAACCGGTGATTTCCAGATCCGGGTTGACCTCCTTGTCGGTTTCGATCAGGAGCCCCTGGGATTTGAGCCATTCCAGCGCGGACGGAAGTGTGGTGATATCATTCGCCATAATTTGTTCTGCCTCCTTGAAATTCAGTAACGTTTCTTGATGTTAAGATATCTTCCGGATTAATCCGGAGCATGAAGTTTAAAAACCTTGTTTTTCATCTTCCCGTCCCAGCGATGGGCGAATTCAGCGGGAATACCGAATTGGTCGAGAGCCCGCGCAACGATGTGGTTGACAATATCGTTAATGTCTTGCGGGTGATTGTAGAATGCCGGCACGGGAGGAAGCATGGTCACGCCCATCCGCGAGAGTTTAAGCATGTTCTCCAGATGAATGGTGCTGAGGGGGGTCTCACGTGCAATCAAAACCAGGCGGCGGCGCTCTTTCATGATTACATCGGCGGCACGATGGACCAGCGTTTCACCGTGACCGGCGGCAATGGCCCCCAAGGTGCTGAGCGAACAAGGCGCGACGATCATGCCTTCGGTAATGAACGAACCCGAGGATACCGCCGCGCCCATATCGCCGCTGGAATAGGTTTTCGTCGCCATCTCGCAGACTTCTTCGAAGGTATAACTGGTTTCGTGCTCGATGGTCTGGCGGCCCCATTTGCTGACGACCAGATGCGATTCAACCTTGGCTTCCTGCAAAGCCTGAAGCAGACGAATTCCGAATACGGCTCCGGTCGCTCCGGTAATGCCAACAACGATTTTTTTCAAAGGGTATCTCCCAGGCAATATCTTAATATACGCCGCATGCGTTCAGTTCAGTTCCGGTTTCCAGCTTTCCGGGATTATGCCAACGGCAATCCCTTCCTGCACGTAATACTTCCAGATTTTCGAAGCATAATGGGCCATGAATTCGGGCGGCGAGGATTTGCTTAATTCGTCAAGTTCCAATTTGGTAAGAGGCTGAATTTCTCCCGCTGTGGCCGCAAGCATCTGGGCGCGGGCGTTTTCCTCAAACTGGATAGCGGCGGCGAGAACCGAGGGGATGGTTTCCGCGACCAACAAACCGCCATGTGCGCGCATCAGGGCCGCGTTATGGGGGCCCAGGGTTGCCGCGAGTTCCCGCCCCTGTTCCGGCGTGCGAATCCGGCTGGGATCGGGGTGCACGGGAATGCCGCTTCGCCAACGCACCGAGTCGCAGCGCATGAGGTGCATTTTCCCACCCTTCACCAGGGTCAGGGCCAGCGCGTTTTCGGAATGGACGTGAGCGACGGCGTTGACATCCGGGCGGGCGCGATAGATTTCACTGTGGATGAAGACTTCGCTGGGCGGTTTTACACCCTCCTCGCCGTCCAGCACGCGACCGTCGAAATCAACCACCAGCAGGGATGCTGGCGCGACTTCGGCCCGGCTTTCCACCAGGGAATGAATCATCAGGGCATCGCGCCCGGGAAGCCGGGTGCTGACATGGCCGTTATAGGAAAGGATCTTCTGCATGTGGAGCAGACGAACACAGGCCGCAACCTGGATACGCAAGCGTTCTTCCTGATCGTTCCGCAAGCTGCGTTCGGCTACCTTATTCATTGCTTTATAACCCTGGTCCGTATCCGAAATTATCATTCAAAAAGCATATCAACACCTCCGAGGCACGCCTCCCTGAAGAATGCCCGGCGGTGAGTAGTTTATATCTTAGGCAGTGATATCATCCCGCCAAGTTAGACAATAATACAATAGGTAAATGGCTTGTTATTCAATAAACGAATATCTTGAAGAGCGGAATTACTGAAATATAGTCAGATAGGGAGGAAAATGCTCAAAAATGACAAATCCACCCAGAACCATGGTTCCCAGACCGACAAATATGCCCAGACGGCCAAAATTCAGGCTGCCCTCACCCAGCCGGGACCGGAACGGAACAGCGATGACAAAGGACAGAGCGGCCATGCCCATCATGGATCCGATTCCGAATACCACCACATAAACTAGACCCGCCATCAGGCTTTCCGCCGTGCCGACGGCCAGAAGCACCAGCGCCGCCGAACCCGCAAGGCCATGCATCAGGCCAACCATGCCCGCGCGCAGCCCCAGATTCGGAGCATAGGCCGGTGTATGTTGATGGCGGTGTGCCGCCGGATTGTGGGTTTCGTCGGCGCCGTGGGCATGGACGTGAACGTGACGTTTGTCGTCATCATGAGAATGCAGATGAACATGCAGGCGCTGCTTTCGGGCACGCCGCAGCACATCGGCGCCAAGAGCCAGCAGCATGACGCCGACCAGCAGTTCCAGAAACTCGGCAACGCTTTCGGAAATTCCGGCCCCACTTAAAAGTACGAAGGCGCTGACAGCCAGCAGGGTAAGCGCGTGACCGGCCCCCCAAGCGAGGCCGACGCGCACGGTTTCGGAAACGGTCCGGCTGCGCGTCGCCAGCGACGCCACCGCCGCGATATGATCGGCATCCAGCGCATGACGCAACCCGAACAGCAATCCGAAAGCAAAAATATATGTCATTTAGAGCAGCTTTCCATTCATGCAAGTTTTCGCTTCGGCGTGATGATTGTGGCCAGGGCGAGAAGATTAAACAGCGCGATGAGGTAGAAAATCCATTGCGGTTGCCCTTGATCGATGACCCAGCCAAGAAATATCGGAACCAGGGTTCCGCCCACGGCGATTCCGGTAGAAACAAAGCCAAAAACCTTACCGCTGGTTCCCTTTGGCGCCACCGCCCGCACCATCATATCACGGGCCGGGCGAATAATTCCCTGGCATAATCCGGCCATAATGTAGAGGCCAATAATGAAAGCCGCCGGAAGAACGCTTACGCCAATTACCCCGATCATCCCGGCAGTGGCGATAAAGGCCAAAGCGGCAACAAAATTATGCCGGGAAGTCATATCGGCGATAATTCCGCCAAGCAGAATACCAAGCGCACTGGCGAAAAGATATCCGGTCAGGGCCACGCCCGCACTCTCCAGGGACATCCCATGCAGCGACCCCAAGGCAACGATGGAAAAGCTCGTTATGCCGCTGGTGGTCATGGAGGTCATGCTGAAAAATAGAAAAAACATTAGCATGGGCGCGGAAAACAGGAGCTTGAACCCGTCGACCGCTGGCGCGATATCTTCGCTACCTTGATCGGGTTTTGCATCTGCGGAATCACCGATCAGCACGCTCGACTGCATTATCATGGCAATCACCATGACCAGCCCCGCCGCACCTGCCGCCGCCAATGCCATGCGCCATCCCCAAAGGGCGGCAATGAAAATAATTGTCGCCGGCGCCACGCTGTTGCCCAGATGCCCGGTGAAGGTATGGATGGAGAAAGCCCGCCCCATACGGCGCTGGTCCACGGAATGCGAGAGAATGGAATAATTCGCCGGATGGAAAACGCTGTTGGCGGCGCCGGCGATTACGGCTAGGACCAGCAGCCATTCAAACGTCGGAACAGCAGACATCGCGACAAAGGCAAGCGCCTGAACCAGCAATCCGACGATCAGCACGATGCGGGCGCCAATCCGATCAACCAGAAAACCAATCGGAACCTGCACGGCGCCGGAAGCTCCGTTATAGAGCGCAACGGCCAAGCCCAAAGCCATATAACTGACACCGAAATCAATCACCAATAAGGGAAATAACGGCGCCAGACTCAGATGGAAAAAATGGCTGACAAAATGTCCGGTGCCGACCAGCCCGAGCACGCGGGCGTCATGTCTGACCGAAGCGGATGCGGCGATGGCTTCCGTCATGGCCTAGTCCGGTGTCGCGAACAGAAGGGACTTGATGATCAGGGGAACCACGTTGGTTGGCTGAATCATTTCTCCGATATCCACGTAATCGAAATCTTCCAGCCGAATGCCGTCAACGGAAATGATGGGGCCTTCGACTTTCAGCTCCCGCCTCAGGATTTCACCCATTGTCTTGCCAATATCGCCGTCCATAACCAGGATCAGGGGACGATGCGCGGCGAGGGAACGGCTCAGTCCCTGGCAAACGCCGGAGGCCAGCGCGTACAGCCGGGCATGCAGGGGTTGCCCTTGCCAGGCAAGGGCCAGAGCGACGTCGGTCTCCCCTTCCCTCATATCGAAGCGACCCATGGCACTTGCGATTTCAGCACTGACCTGATCGGACGTAAAATCCCCGCTCAGGTCGAGGTTAAGTTTCAACACCGGGACATTGTGAATGGGAAGATCATGATCGCCGGTAACATGGATGGTGTTGCCGCTGACTTGAACTGAAAACTGCGAGGCGCCGACCACGGTGGCCCGGATGCCTTGGCCGGGATCATAAACCGGCAGGGCAATGCGCTTGTCGTTGAGCACCTTAACCAGCGATTCCGCCAAGGGGCGGCCAAGGTCTTCGTGTTCGGCTATTTCCCGCTTGAAAATATATTCGGCGACGCCACCGGAAAACGTAATGCCATCCGGTTTCGGCGTGTCGGGCAGCGGCGGCGTCAGGGCGAGGGCGCGGCCAAGATCGCCGGCGGGGGCCTGAACGATGGTTTCGATCAGAACATCGACCATGGCCTTAATCATTCGGCCTTGGTCGTCCGCCGAAAGGAGACCGCCTTCTTCCAGCGTGACGCCGGCGGCTTCGGCGATCTGCCGGGCCGGGCCTTCGATCCGCACCAGTTCCCCCCCCTCACCGAAGGCGATCAGGCGGCCGCCGACGGCAATGGCCGCGCTGGCGAGAATGCGCCCGCCGTGCAGCAACGCCAATTTGGTGGTGCCTCCGCCGATGTCGACATTGAGGATGGTTTTATGTTCGGCCTTGGACAGCGCGACGGCGCCGGAACCATGAGCCGCCATCAAGGCTTCCAGGTTATGGCCGGCAGAGGCGCAGACGAATTTTCCCGATTCTTCGGCAAACAAATCGGCGATGGCGCGGGCGTTTTTGCGTTTCAACGCCTCACCGGTGAGGATGACGGCGCCGCTGTCGATTTCATCCCGCGTTAATTTTGCCTCATAAAAGGCGCCGTCGAAAAAATCCTTCAGGGCATTGGAATCGATGGTGTAGTCGGAACGGTAGGGCGTAAGCAGGATCGGCGATCGCCACAGAATTTCCCGGTTGACGACAACGAAACGGCTGGAAAGCGCTTCCGACAGGCGTTGCAAATGCACGCGGGCAAACATCAGATGCGATGTCGACGAACCGACATCGACACCGACGGTGGTCATCTCAACGTTATCGGCATTCCAGATGGCGTCGCTCAGTTGCGCCTGTTGTTCCGGCGAGGGATGCAGATGATCGAATCCAATATCATGCATCTTCGCTTATGCCTCTTCAAACGGGCGTTCGTCGATATGGTCTCCCATGCGCGACTCGACTCCGTTTTTGCGCAGCTCTTCCAGGTAGGTACGGTGAATACGCGGATCCTGATGCTCGTATTCGATCTGCGCGCCGCCGTCGCGTACGCTGACGTCGACCCCCTTAAACAATGCCATTTTGGATTCGGTAAAGGGATAGCGCAGGCTACCCAGGGCGACCGCAAGATACCGCGCCGGGTTCGGTCCGGTGTTGTAGTGCTGGTGATACATACCGTCGGGCGGAGCGAAGACGACGCCGTGATGCCAATCAACCCGGACATAATCATCATCGCCCTCGTACCAGAGAAGCGAATAGCCAGTGCCGGTAACATTGAAGACATGAAAATCGGCGCCGTGGCGGTGACCTTTCTTGTAGGTGCCCACCGGCATTTCCGAAGAATGAGCGTGCATGGTGCCGTCGGCAAGAATGAACTTCATGTTGGAACTACCGGCGCCGCGCTGGTCCCATTGCTGCAACTCGAATCCGGCGAGATCGGGAACGAAATTGGTTTCCCACATATGCCGCCCCGGACGCTTGGGAATGAAATCGCCCTCGCCGGAAAAAAAGCGTTCCTGACCTTCCCGTTCCGGAAAACGGAAAGGATTGGCAAAGACAAAGTCTTCGTTGTGAAACAGATTTAGGACGATGGGAAGATCGGTGGTGGACGACAGACGTGCACGATCCTGGCCGCTGCCGTTGAAATGCTGGTATTTGGCGTTGAGCGGCAGGGCGAAAAGGGACTTCGGCCCCCATTCGAAGCTATGACTTTGGCCGTCATGGGTTTCGATGGTGGTGCTTCCGTGCCCCGCCAGCACATAGATGACCGCCTCCGACATATGCTGCTGGGGTTCGGTCTTGGCCCCCGGCGGAAGATCGATCACGAACTGGGAAACGAAATCGCCGCGGCCCTTTAAATGGACAAAGGCGCCATCAACGCCGAAACGCGCCCAGGGCTTGGTTTCAACCTTGAGCAGATCAACGCCGAAATCCTCCACCGTCGGGATGCCTTCGCGCGAGGTCCAGTCAAGATAGGGATCGAATAGAAACTTTGAGTCCGCCGGGTCTGTCACAATTCAGCCTTCCTTAATGAATTTTCCCATCTTCGATTCGGCGCCGTTTTTCTTCAACTCATCAAGATACATTTTGTGGATACGCGGATCCTGGTCTTCGTATTCGATTTGGGCGCCGCCGTCCCGAACATTGACGTCCATTCCCTTGAAAACCCGGAACTTGGATTCAGTCATGGGATAACGCAGGCCGCCAAGCGCGGTGGCCAGATAGCGCGCCGGTTCCGGGCCGGTGTTGTAATGCTGGTGATACATTCCGTCGGGCGGCGCGAAGACGACACCGTGCTGCCAGTCGACGCGCACGAAATCTTTGCTGTCTTCGTACCACAAAAGGGAATAGCCGGTACCGCAGACGCAGGCGACATGAAAATCGGGACCGTGGCGATGTCCTTTCTTATAGGTTCCCACCGGCATTTCCGAAACATGCGCATGCATGGTGCCGTCAGCGAGAACAAACATGATGTTGGAGCCGCCGGCGCCACGCTTATCCCACTGTTTCAACTCGAAGGTGCTGACATCGGGAACAAAATTGGTTTCCCACATGTGCCGGCCAGGCTTTTTGGGGATGAAATCGCCCTCTCCCGAAAAATGTTTCGCCAGACCTTCCCGTTCCGGAAAACGGTAGGGATTGGCAAAGACGAAGTCATCGTTGTGAAACAGGTTGAGAACCAGGGGAAGGTTAGTGGTCGATGCCAGACGGGCACGTTCCTGGCCGCTGCCATTGAAGTGCTGGTATTTGGCATTAAGCGGCAGGGCAAACAGCGCCTTCGGTCCCCACTCGAAACTATGGGTCTGGCCGTCGTGGGTTTCCACGGTGGTGCTGCCGTGACCCTCAAGCACGTAGATGACTTCTTCGAACAGATGCTGTTGTGGCGAAGTCTTGGCCCCGGGGGGAAGATCAATCACAAACTGGGAAACGAAATCGCCGCGGCCCTTTAGATGAACAAACGCACCGTCGACGCCGAAGCGTGCCCAGGGCTTGGTCTCGACCTTGAGCAAATCAACGCCGAAATCCTCCACCGTCGGGATTCCTTCGCGCGAGGTCCAGTCAAGATAGGGATCGAAAAGAAACTTTGCGTCGCTGGTATCATTCATAAGCCTTGAACTCCTCAATCACTCTTGAAACACCCCTGCGGGGCAAATCCTGCCGGAATATGTGCGCATCATCAAAATACTCGCGGAAAGTTTTCGGCATGAAACCGAAGCTTTCTTAATTGGACAACACGACAAAACTCATCACGAATTCGGATCGTGCCAAATTGTTATGCCGTCTAGTAAATGGCTTCCGTGAAGAATTAAAAGATGCCGGAAACTAAATAACAATGACAAAATAGAAATACGATTTAAACCCATCCTGTATAGGGTATCTGCTAATTAATTCGCCAATCCATAATCTTGTATCGACACATCAGGCCGCATCACGCGGCGCCGCCGCCTTGGCTGCGGTTATGTTTTCTTCAACCGGACGCCACGAAGCTGCCCCGCGCTTGATCAGCGTTTCGGAAATATCCTGGATTAGTTCGTGCAGGATCGTAAACGCCTTCGAGGGTGGCCGTCGGCTTGAATAGACAATAGAAAGAGTCCGGTTAATTTCCGGCTCTATGATCCGGCTGGCGGCAAACCGTCCTTCGCCGACCTCCGCCTCGACCGCGCCAAAGGGCAGGACCGTATAAGCCACGGAACGTTCGACAAGTTCTTTCATGGTCTGCACGGAATCGATTTCCAGATAAACGTTGAGGTCAACCCCTGCCTTCGCCGCCCCTTCATCCACGAGCGTTCGCAACACCTGCGGTTTGCTGGGCAGTACAATAGGCACATCGGTGAGAGAGGATAAGGAAATCGTATCACCGGAAAGCTGCGGCGCATCGGCTGGGCCGACCAGATACAGGCTTTCCACCAGCAAGGGTTCCAGTTCCAGGCCGACCGCGCCCGAAGGATTATAGGTAAACGCCAGATCAAGTCGGCCGGTGGATACCCACTCGACCAAAAGTTCGCTTAATCCATCGACGACGCGCAAAGACACATTGGGACACAAGGCATGGTATTTTTCCACCAGGGCCGCCCCCATCACCAGACTCACGGTCGGCGTCAACCCGAAAGCGATGTTGCCGCGCGGCGTATCGGCGACGTCCACAACCTCGTTCTTGGCGCGTTCGACCTGACGCAGGATGATGTCCGCATGCTCATAAAGAAGCATGCCCGCTTCGGTCGGAGACACGCCCCGGGCGTGGCGCTCAAGCAGTTTAACCCCTAGCTCTTCCTCCAACTTGCGGACCTGAAGACCCAGCGCGGGCTGGGCGATGCGCACATGCTTGGATGCTTCGCTGAAGCTCTTCAATTCCACGATTCGAAGAAAATTCTTTAACTGCTTGATATCCATTTGATCTCCCCGGGTGCCGGTTCTTAAACGACCAGTACTCTACCGATATGGATTGTACTATATCCATACAAATAATGTCTAGGACATTGGCCGGAGGTCGGGCGCTCAAAGATAAGGAAATACTTCCCTCAAGACCGGAATCCAGTCCCCAAGCAGCGCCCGGGGCCAGGGAATGGACAGCAGACGGTCAAACAGGAACCAACTGAAGACGGTCAGGGAGCCCGACGTGGCGATGCTGACAAACAGGCTTTCTTTCCCTGCCAGTCGCGCCCAAAGGATGACGAACACGAGAATTCCAGGAAGCAATCCGATGATTTTCGTAAGAAGCAGAAATCCAAGCACCGAAGCAAAGAAGATTCCCGCCCGCCGCAGCACGATTTTGAGATCCATTGCCGAAACTGCGTCCATCTTGGCGGCGCTGGCGGAATCCGGCTGGATATCGGTTTGAGTCTGCGTATTCCCCCCCATTTTATTAGGATCCAAAAACACCTCATAGACCAGACTCATGATGACAAACAACAGCGCCGCCGTTCCCACGACCTGCGGCACCAGGCTGGCCTGGAAGGCCCAGCCCGAAGAGGTGTAGACAACCAGAGCCAACAGGCCGGCGATACATAGGGAAAACACTGTTGAGGAAGTAAGCCGGGGCCGGCTGGTACGGATAACTTTCCTAGCGCTTAATGTTCTTTTCAAGTTCTGAAACAAGGGC
>JAOUPW010000221.1 GCA_029879665.1 Rhodospirillales bacterium
CCTTAAGAACTCTCAGCTTTCTGTCCAACCGGAAAGTCCCGGCGATAGAAGGCCGCCACGACATCGAAAACAATCTCCAACTGCTGGCGCCCTTCGGCATCGATCCCGGCCAGGCAGACCCCAAGCCCCTTTTTGTCCTAAACCGGGAAAGCCGGGATTGCGTCAGCCGATGGTTGGCAACCGAAGCAATTCCAGACGGTATTCGCCTCGTCGGCATTCACGCCGGCGCCGGCCCTCTAGGCGACCGCAAGAAATGGGGATTGAATAATTTTACCCGGGAGATCCGCAACGTACTGACGCAAGATCCGACGGCCCATATTATTATCTTTGGCGGCAAAGAAGAAGCCAACGAAAAAGCGGAGCTTGCGGAATTGACCGCATCAGCCAACATCCACATTTTTAGCGGCAGCCTTATGGAAACGGCAGCATGCATAGAACGGTGCCATTTCTTCGTTTCCAATGATACGGGTCTTATGCATATCGCCGCCGTTTATGGCATTCCACAGAAAGCCATTTTCATATCAACCAGCATTTCACGAACACGGCCCTGGAATGACAACGCCGAGGTGCTCGACCTGACTCACGGCGCCGACTATTCTTACCCGTTCCGCAGCTGCAAACCATGATATTCATATTTAAAATACATTCGGCTCCGGTTCCCGGCCGCCTGCGGATGTTCGACATTACAACTTAGGTGATTCTTCCAATGTTAGGAAAAGTTCTTCCTGAAACCGTTGAAGCAAAGATACTTGAACTGTTCGAATTTCGTTCCCTCAGCAACCCGCGAACGCGAAATATCGTTCTCTTGGCCGCGCTCGTTGTTATTTGCGGCGGAATTTTCTTGTCCCTTCGCCGGCAGCCCGATCTTTTCGACAACCTTGAATGGTGGCCTATTGTTGCGGTCGCGGTGATTGGCATTCCAATTACAATATTATTGAATGCGGTCGAATTTATTCTTTCCGGAAAACTGATCGGCCGGAACATTCAATTGCTGAAGGCGCTCGAGGTTACGATAATTGGTTCCGCGGCCAATGTATTGCCGCTTCCCGGCAGCATGATGGTCAGGGTTGCGGCGTTAAAGGCATCCGGCGCCCGTTACCGTGAAAGCGTCTCGGTTACCCTCCTTTTTGCCGGAATATGGGCCGGCGTCGCCCTTGCCTTTTTCGGAGCAATGACTGCCTTCTACCATCCCGGCCTGCTCGCAATTATTTTTCTTGGTGCCGGCATCGCCATATTGGCGGCATGTCTGATTGCAGCCCGGCGCATTAGCAGCAACATGCTTTTAATGTTTTTTGCATTTTTTCAGAAGACGGCGCTTGTACTGACCGATACGGTTCGCTTCTATTTTTACCTGAAGGCGATTGGTCTCGACCCGGCATTGGCACAGGCCTCCGCCTATGCCGTTTCCGCCGTAATCGGATCGGCCGTTTCTATCGTGCCCGCGGGCCTGGGCGTGCGCGAAGCCGCGTCCGCCGCCCTTGCGCCGGCGGTAGGGATGAGCGCCGCATTGGGCTTCATCGCCGCTTCCATGGACCGAATACTGGGTTTCATCATACTATTACCTATTGGTTCCGCGCTTGCGTGGCGGCTTCGTGGGCGCGCGGGCAATGGTAAATAGGCATATTTCATGCGGCGTCTTTTGACGAATGGACGGTAAGGTTGAAGAAAGATCAGGAAATTTTAATTATGCCGGAAACGTGCGGGCCATCAACGGCCGCGGGCCACGCCAGGCAAAGATGGATGATCATTGTCGTTTTTCTTTGCGTCCACCTAACGACAACTTTTCTGATCTACAAAGCCGCACCCTACCCCACGGATCTGGATGAACACCAACACCTGTCTTATGCCTTGCACATGGTGCAGAATCCTTCTTTCTTCGCCGACTTTCCGGGGATGTATGAAGTAGACCAGAACGACCTGAGCGCCTTCACCGGGCCTAAAGTACGTCTGAAGCACCCAACCTTTTACTACTTTATGATCGGGTTGTTCGCCGATCCGGTCAATCTGTCGCTGCAGGAAAACGCAAAAAGACTCCGGCTGGCGAATGTTGCCGTCTCTTTTCTTGCGGTCCTGATCTTGCTGGTTGCCGGCGCCACCGTCTTTAGGGAACCCGAACAGTTATTCGCCTACACCGCCGTTGTCGCCCTTTGCCCGAAGATCGGCGTCTTGGGCGGCATGATCAACAACGATAACCTCGCCCTTCTCGGCGCTGCCATTACTACCCTTGGCCTTGCAAAGCTCATGCGTGGGCGCCCGACCATGGCAATTGCATTGCTCATTGGAGGCGGATTTGCGATCGGAGCTCTTGCCAAGCTGACCGCCGGACTGATTCTCGGTTTTATGGTTCTGTTTGTACATGTGATTGCGGTTCGTAAGATTTTTCCCCTTGATCGTGCAAAGACGACTTACCTTCTTTGCATCCTTGTTTTTGTTGCCGTTGGCGTTTCTCAATACGTAGTAAATGTTTATCTCTACGGCTCTCCTATTTACCCTCCGACCGGACGCGAGCCGATTCCGGAAACCGAAAGAATCTTACTTGATCCGTGGCATTATTTGCGGTGGTTTTTATTCGTCATCGGCGAACGATGGGCAACTTTTCGCTCCGATGCGGGCGACTACATATCTCTCTTCTTGGTTATGTCACTTTCGATCCTTGGAACATGGCACGGGATGAAGGCAACAGCTCAGGATCCTTTTCACAAACGCACGGCGCTCCTTGCCGCCATCAGCCTGATCTCAGCTGTGATTATACTGGCCATCAACTATGGCGTCGCCTACAGGGGGCACCTTGAAACGGGCTATTTAAGTGGCATGCATTTTCGTTACTACCTACCTGCATGGGGAGGAATTGCCATGGGTGCTGCATTGGGACTGGCCGCCATCCCCGCCGGCGGATGGCGGAAAATCACCCTTCTCAGTCTTTTGGGATTTCTTTTCTATAGTCACACGGTTCCGTTGGTTGCGAATATTCTTTCAGACTTCTTCTAATTTTTCCCTTTTCCCATATTCTTTCGTACACAATATGCATGGCGAACGCCGCCTTTCACCCGAAGCCGCGCACCCTAGTTGGAACTGAAAGTTTTGCTTAACCGGAAACGTCTGCAAGCTTAACGATAACCGCTGACCCGCTTTTGTCGGGCATGGGTATTGGCGTTTCCATTTTATTGGCAAAAAAGCCGTCAACAGCATGGCGGGCGCCGTGCCAGGCGTTGTAATCATGGGCAACGATTATGCCCCCCGGCGAGACGCGGGGATAAAAAAATTCCAGCCCTGATTTCATGGGCTCGTAAATATCCGCATCCAGATGGACAAATGCGAACTTTAAGCTTTCTATAGGAGAGCTTATCGTTTCGGGAAAAGCGCCGACATGGAAAAATACATTTTCAGTTTGAGGTTCGATATACCTCTTCACGGCTTCGGCGCTGGTTTCAGTAAAATGCCCCGGGCGAACTTCTACACCAAATTTTTCGGCGTCGGCTTTTACATCTTTCTGAGTAAACCCCTCAAACGTATCGAATAGGTGAAGTTTTCGTTCCGGGGCATAGTGGTGAATCAAACGCGCGGTCGATCCACGGTAAACACCCAGTTCTGCAAAATCGCCCTCAATATCATTGGCAATAACCTGCCTCAGCAAAAGCACCAACATGTCCCGGCGCACCGAATCCCAGGGCTCCAAGTCATTAATTGTGCGCCTCGATCCATTCGGCGGAAAAAAGCCGCCTACTTTTTCCACGAATTCTTTGTTGTGCCACAACGAACGAGAACTGATGTCCATTTGCCCTTGCATAAAAAAAGCAGTATTTGCAAACAAGCGGCAAAGTGACCTTTCGGCATAACGAAGCAGACGCGGCACATGCAGCCGGGGGTTCGCCAAAAAAGATTTCAGGTCATCACGTATTGTCATAAATCGCCCTAAACATAGCTGGCGGCTGTTCGCCGGCGCCAAAAATAACCGATGCCGGATATTTACCAAGTGTACTCAAATTCAGATGCGACGGTAACCCGAATGGCATCTTCCTTGAGGATCATGTGCGTTTTTTAGCACCTTCAGGTTAGCCAATTATGGAAATTGGCCAGGAGTCCGGACAACGCCGAATTACGGTAATTCTGGCCATTTTCGGACTTCTCGCCTACAGTCACATGGTTCCTCTGGTTACAGATATTCTTTCCCGTTATTTTCCCGGCTCTTGATCTTTCCCTATCATGATTTTCATCCGTGTTTTCCTTCCCTTTGCCTTTGGCTATTTCCTGTCCTATGCCCTGCGCGTGGTCAATGCCGTAATCCATACCGATCTGCAAAAGGATTTAAGCCTGGATGCCGCCGATCTTGGATTGCTGACCAGCACCTATTTTCTGACTTTTGCCATATTCCAATTGCCTTTGGGTGTCCTGCTCGACCGGTACGGGCCACGACGGACGGAAGCCGCCCTTCTGGTCATTGCCGCCGCCGGGGCCATTCTTTTCGCTTCCGCCCAATCCGTCTCCACCCTGATTGCCGGCCGCGCCCTGATCGGATTGGGCGTATCGGCCTGCCTGATGGGCGCCTTCAAAGCTTTTGTCATGTGGTTTCCCAGGGAACGCATACCGGTCATGAATGGCTACCAGATGACCGCCGGCGGGTTGGGCGCATTGATTGCAACCGCGCCGGTGGAAGCCGCCCTGAATTTTACCGACTGGCGTGGAGTCTTCTATGCTTTCGCGGCGCTGACCT
>JAOUPW010000222.1 GCA_029879665.1 Rhodospirillales bacterium
CTCAGGGAAAGTAATACGGCTTCGGAATTGATTGCGGTTTCGTTGGGCCCCACCCAATGTCAGGAAACCATCCGCACGGCCCTTGCCATGGGCGCCGACCGGGGAATCCATGTGGAATCCGATGACATCCTTGAACCCCTGGCCGTGGCCAAGCTTCTGAAAGCCGTGGTCGAAAAGGAATCGCCGGATCTGATCATTCTCGGCAAGCAGGCCATTGACGATGATTCAAGCCAGACCGGGCAAATGCTGGCGGCGCTGCTGGGTTGGGGGCAGGGAACGTTTGCCTCCAAGTTGGAGTTCAGCGACGGGAAAGCGGTCGTGACCCGCGAAATCGACGGCGGACTGGAAACCATTTCCCTCAAAATGCCCGTAGTTCTGACCACCGATCTGCGCCTGAACGAACCGCGCTACGCATCATTGCCCAACATCATGAAGGCGAAGAAAAAACCCATCGACAAACTGACCCCGACCGACCTCGGAGTCGACATAACCCCCCGGCTCAAGACCTTGAAGGTGGTCGAGCCGGAAAAACGCGAAGCCGGCGTGATGGTCGCCGATGTCGCCGAACTGGTTGAAAAACTCAAGGGCGAGGCAAAGGTGATCTGATGACTATTCTTGTAATTGCCGAACACGATGCGGGCGGACTGAAATCCGCGACCTTGAATGCGGTTACGGCGGCCGCGAAATTAGGCGAGGTTACCCTGCTGGTGGCGGGTGCGGATTGCCGGAATGTGGCCGAAGCCGCCGCCCGGGTTTCCGGCGTCGCCAAGGTTATGCTGGTCGACAATCCCGCCTATCAACACCCCCTGGCTGAACCCATGGCGGCCCTGGTGTCTGGTCTGGCCACCGGTTACACCCATTTGATGATGACCGCGACTACGGTCGGCAAGAATATCATGCCCCGGGTCGCAGCCCTGCTCGACGTTCAGCAGATATCGGACATCATCGGGATCGAAGGCCCGGATACCTTTGTCCGCCCGATCTACGCCGGCAATGCCCTGGCTACGGTTCAGTCCGCCGATGCCGTCAAGGTGATCACCGTCCGCGGTACCGGGTTCGACGCCGCCGCCGCGGATGGCGGAAGTGCCGCCATCGAAGAAGCCGCGCCGGTCGCCGATCCCGGCCTGTCCGAATTCGTCAGCCAGGAGCTGACCAAGAACGAACGTCCCGAGTTGACCAGTGCGCGCATTGTCATTTCCGGTGGACGCGGCATGCAAAGCGGGGACAATTTTACCTTGCTGGAAGACGTTGCCGACAAACTGGGCGCCGCCGTCGGCGCCAGCCGCGCCGCGGTTGATTCCGGATTCGCCCCCAATGACTACCAGGTCGGGCAGACCGGCAAGGTGGTGGCGCCGGATCTATACATTGCCGTCGGAATCTCCGGTGCCATCCAGCATCTTGCCGGTATGAAGGACAGCAAGGTGATCGTCGCCATCAACAAGGACGAGGACGCCCCCATCTTCCAGGTCGCCGATTACGGCTTGGTGGAAGATCTTTTTAAGGCACTACCCGAATTGTCTGCTGAACTCAACAAGTGACATTGAAGCGGGAATAGAGTCATGGCCATGAAAATAAAGAATATCGGCGTTGTCGGCGCCGGCCAGATGGGCAGCGGGATTGCCCATGTTTGTGCGCTTGCCGGGTTTGACGTCTACCTCATGGATATCAGCCCAGCTGAACTTAAAAAAGGCAAGGCGTCGATCGAAAAAAATCTCGACCGCCAGGTCAAGCGCGGCCGAATCAAAGCCAAGGATAAGTCCGCGGCGCTAAAAAGAATCAAAACCGGCGCCAAATATGATGGGTTCAAGGCCTGCGATCTGGTGATCGAAGCGGCCAAGGAAGACGAAGGCATCAAGCGCGAGATTTACAAAAAGCTGTGCAAGGTGCTGCCGAAGAATTCGATCATCGCTTCCAACACTTCCTCCATCTCGATCACCCGCCTGGGCGCTTCCACCGACCGCCCGGGGAAATTCGTCGGCATGCACTTCATGAACCCGGTTCCGGCGATGGAACTGGTGGAACTGATCCGGGGCATCGCCACCGACGAGGACACCTATAAAATCATCAGCGAATTGGCCCTGAAATTGGGCAAGAAGCCCGTCAATTCGGAAGATTTCCCCGCCTTCATCGTCAACCGCATCCTGCTGCCGATGATCAACGAGGCGGTCTATACCCTCTATGAGGGGGTCGGCTCGGTCGAAGCCATCGACACCGCCATGAAGCTGGGCACGCGGCATCCCATGGGGCCGCTGGAACTGGCGGATTTCATCGGCCTCGACACCGCGCTTGCGGTGATGAACATGCTGCACGAAGGCCTCGCCGATAGTAAGTACCGGCCCTGTCCGCTGCTGGTGAAGTATGTGGAAGCCGGCTGGCTCGGACGCAAGACCGGGCGGGGCTTTTACGATTATTCCGGCGAGACGCCGGTGCCGACGCGCTAGAGCGAATTCCGAGGGGATCGATCCGATCCGCCCAAATTGGCCATGGCGTGTTTGCGTAATTTAATAAGCTGAATTTTTTCAAACGATTCCGATCAAACCGGAAACGTTCTATTCTTCGTTCCGTTCAGGAACCTCGACCAGGGTGAGTTTCACGCCCGCTTCGTCGAACATGATCTTGGTAATCTGGGCCGCTTCGTTCCAGCGGTCGACGAAGCCGGGGTCTTTCATGGAAGCCGCGTCGGCGATGACTTTTTCAATTCCCACCTGAATAATGGCCCGCGCGCAGTCGGCGCACGGCACGTGGGTGACGTACATGGTGCAGCCCTTAAGCGCCATGCCGATGCGGGTGGCATTGTAGATGGCGTTGCGCTCGGCGTGTTCGGTCCAGTCATATTTGGTCGGCCGGGCATGACGGTCTTCGACTTCGTCGTCGATCAGCCGGGGAAAGCCGTTATAGCCGTAAGGCCCGGGGGTCTTGTCCTCGGCAACGATCACTGCGCCGACCTGGGTCGAGCGGTCTTTCGACCAGGTCGAAACCTCGCGCGCCAGCCTTAAAAACCGAACATCCCATTTCGACGACACCGGAGTTCTCCTTCCGGGAAAGATTGTTCAACGGACGACAGTGTAGCGGAACTTAATGCAGTTCGGCGCGTAATTTCTGGCGCAGGACATCGATGGGGACCAACTCGCCTTTGACTTCCATGCACCAGAATTGCCATCCGTTGCAGGCGGGGGCCTTTTGCACCTGGGCGCCGACCTGGTGGATGGAGCCCCGGACGTCGGCGGAAATCAGGGTGCCGTCGGCCCGGACCCTGGCTTTATAGCGCCGGCGCTCATCGTGCAGCACCTCGCCGGGTTTGAGCAGACCGCGTTCCACCAGCCAGCCGAAGGGAATACGCGCTTCCTTGCGCTTGGCCGGCGTGCTGACCAGGTCCGGGTCGCTGACGACGCGGGTGCTTTTCAGCCGTTCCTTGGCAATGCCGGCGTAGTCCTTGTCCCGTTCGATGCCGATGATGCGCCGGCCAAGTTTCTTGGCCACCGCGCCCGTGGTGCCGCTGCCGAAGAAGGGGTCGAGAATCACGTCATCCACGTCCGTCGCCGCCAGGATGACCCGGTGCAGCAGAGATTCAGGTTTTTGCGTCGGGTGCGCCTTTTTGCCGTTGAGCTTGAGCCGTTCTGATCCTGTGCAGATGGGCAGCACCCAGTCCGAACGCATCTGCAGATCGTCATTGAGGTTTTTCATTGCCTCGTAGTTGAACAGATATTTGGAATCCTTGTCGCGGGAACACCAGATCAGTGTTTCATGGGCGTTGGTGAACCGACGACCGCGAAAATTGGGCATGGGGTTGGTCTTGCGCCAGATTATGTCGTTGAGCATCCAGAACCCCAGGTCCTGCAACTGAACGCCGACCCGGAAAATATTGTGGTAGCTGCCGATCACCCAGAGCGTGCCGTTAGGCTTGAGCACCCGTTTCGCCGCCTTGAGCCAGGAATGGGTGAAGTCGTCGTAGGCCTTGAAACCGTCGAACCGGTCCCAGTCGTCATCGACCCCGTCGACGCGGGTATTGTTGGGGCGCATCAGGTCGCCGGCCAATTGAAGGTAATAGGGCGGGTCGGCGAAGACCATGTCCACGGACGCTTCCTCAAGGCCGTTCATGATCTCGACGCAGTCGCCGATCAGAACCTGATCGGTTCCAGCTTTGGTGCTGGAACCGGCCTTGGAGCGTACCTTGGAATCGGTCTTGCCGAGCCCGCCCGGGGTCTTGCTGCCCCCCCTGTTCGAAATGTCTCTGCCCATGGTTGCGCAGCATGAGTCATGAGGGATTCGGCGTCAAGAAGTAAATAGAATCAATAACTTAGTTAATTTTTTTCACCCAACATATGGCCCCCGGGAGTCACTCCGGACTCAACATCTTGCGAATGGGCTTGAAACTTTTTCGGTGCTGGGCGGTGACGCCGAGGCGCGCCAGCGCCGCCCGGTGCTCCGCCGTGCCATATCCAGCGTTGCGCTCCCAGCCGTAGCCCGGATGGGCGTGGCTGAGGTCGGTCATGATCCGGTCCCGGGTGACCTTGGCGACGATGGAGGCGGCGGCGATGGACAGGCTCCTGCCGTCGCCCCGGATGATGGGCCGCGCCGGGCAGGGCAGGATCGGCGCCTTGTTGCCGTCGATCAGGGCGAACCCGGGTTTCACCTCCAGATTGGCAACCGCGCGTGCCATGGCGGTCAGGGTGGCCTGGAGA
>JAOUPW010000223.1 GCA_029879665.1 Rhodospirillales bacterium
GAACACCTGATAGGGCACGATGTTGGGGTGGGCGTTGCCGCGCCGCACCGGCACCTTGCCGCTGAGAAGATAATTCACCCCTTCGTTGATCAGCCAGGCGACCTGGGTATCGAGCAGGCCGATATCGATATGCTGGCCTTCGCCGGTTTGATCGCGATGGCGCAACGCCGCCAGGATTGCGGTCGAGGTGTACATGCCGCACATGACGTCGGCGATGCCGACGCCGGCCTTGGTCGGCTCGCCGTCCGGCTCGCCGGTCAGGCTCATCATGCCGCCCATGCCTTGCGCCAGCACGTCGTAGCCGGGGCGGTCGCGGTAAGGGCCGGTTTCGCCGAAGCCGCTGATCGAGCAGTAGACCAGTTTAGGGCAGGCGGTTTTCAGGTCATCAAAACCGAGCCCGAATTTCGCCAAGCCGCCGACCTTGAAGTTTTCAACCAGAATATCGCTGACGGCGGCCAGCCGTCGTACAAGATCCTGGCCTTCAGCCTGTGCGATATCGATGGTGACCGAACGCTTGTTGCGATTGGACGATAGGTAATAGGCGCTTTCCGTGGTGTCGTTACCGTTTGCGTCCTTGATGAAGGGAGGCCCCCATTTGCGGGTGTCGTCGCCGGCGCCGGGTTTTTCCACCTTGATTACGTCGGCGCCGAGGTCGCCCAAGAGTTGGGTCGCGGTCGGACCGGCCAGGATGCGGCTGAGATCGAGGATGCGGAGACCGGCGAGGGGCCCGGCGGCAGGGGGTGTGTCCATCGCTGCATCTTCCCAAAGCCGCGCCGGAATCACAACACGATAAATTATTGAGAGTATCCCCGGGCTTAACCCTGAAAATCTTGAAACGTTTTAAGAAATAAGAAAACCACGGAGACACAGAAACGATGAGAAGAAATGTTAGATAATTTTTCTTTCTTCTTTGTGTCTCTGCGGTTCAATTCTATCCTCGGGCGCGGTTGCGGATCAGGTGGTCCAGCGACAGGGCCCCGGGGCCGCGGGCGATGATGTAGATAAGCGACGCCGCCCAGACGGTGTGGGTTTCCCAGGCGGACGGATAGACGAAAATCTGGATTACCAGGGTCATCGCCAACAATCCCGCCGCGCCCAGGCGCGCCCCCAGGCCCAGCACCAGCATCAACGGGAACAAATGTTCGGCATAGGCCGCCATATAGGCCGCCAGTTCCGGAGGCAGCAGGGGAACCTTGTATTCTTCCTTGAACAGAAAAAACGTGTTGTCGGTGACGGTCATGCCGCTGACTTTGGTGCGGGCGGATTCAAAAAATACGGCGGCGATGCCGATGCGCGCGATCAACGCGATCATGGAATGGGGAATGCGCCCAAGCCGTTCGAGCACGCTGTCCACCGGATTGCCGCCGGGCGCGGTCAGGGCGGAGGCGGCGTTTTGGGCATTGGATCGGTTCATGATCGTGGATCCTCTCGGGGAAAAATGATTTGTGCAAAGGTTTGGGATGAAATCAGGTCGCGCAGGGTGTCCCGGATATTAAAGGCGGGATCGGTCCTCAGCGCTGCTTCGGCCGCATGGCCCAGGTCCGCGCCACCGTCCAGGGCCAGAAGGAAGGCCGTTTCCGGCGGGTTGAGGTTGCGAATCTGGACGTTGAACAACGGACGGATCACCATCAGCATATCGCCGCCGTCGGCGAGGTTGATGGTCTCATCAGCGTCGCCGTCCGGCTGGTTCGCCCGCCAGATCCGGAAAATGGGAAATTGCGACGACACGAACCGGCACGTCGAATGAAGCTCAAGCCCAAGGGCGGGAAGCGTATTCGGATCAAGGGCGGCCAGCCGTTCCGGGGCAAGGGGTATGGCGTCGGCGGCGTGATAGGCCGAATGCCATGCCCATTCCAGCCGCGCCACGTCCGGCAGATAGGGGAGATCGTTCACCGGCGGAAAACTTTCCAGGAACGAAGCCATATCCAAGCCGTAAAAAATAAGAGATCTGTTGCGGGGCGGGTGGGCCAGAATGAACTGGCGGCAGACGGCTTCGAAAAATTCCTTTCCCACCAGGCGGAGGATGACCGGATAGACGGCGGCGAGGGATTCGGTCAGGGTGATGAAGGTGTTGTTGCGGTGAATCTGAATCCGTTTCCCGGCGGGGATGGCACTGTCAACAATAAGGTCCACGGCCCGGGCGTCGTCACCGCCGAGAACTGCGTTTCGGAAGTCTGCCTGCAGGTCAGCCAACGCCGGCAAGGGCTTTCTCCTTTTTCGCGGCCTTTGCGGCGCCCTGGAATTTTTTAAGAAAATTCTCGGCGCGCCCGGCTTCGGCGATGAGGGTTGCCAGGGCCGGCACATCAGTATCCCATTCGATCAGGGTCGGGGTAGCTCCCACACGGCGCAGGGCTGAGTCGAATAGCGCCCAGACTTTTTCGCGAATTTCGGAACCGTGATTGTCGATACGGATGATTTCCGTGCCGTAGCGGTTGATATGATGGCCGGCAAGGTGAATTTCCCCGACGGCGCCCGGTGGTACGGTATTAAGTAATGTATCGAGATATGCGTCCACATCGAAGTCCAGGTTTTCGGCGCTGACGAAGACGTTGTTGATGTCCAGCAGCAGGCCGCAGCCGGTGCGGAGGGAGACCTCGGCGAGGAATTCCGGTTCCGGAATGCTCGAAGCCTTGAAAGCGAGATAGGCGGACGGGTTTTCGATCAGGATGCGGCGGCCGAGAAAGTCCTGCGTCTCTGTGATATGGGCGCACACCACATCCAGGGATTCATCCGTATAGGGCAACGGCAGCAGATCGTTGAGGAAGACGCCGCCGGCGGTGCACCACGACAGATGTTCCGATACCAGGCCCGGCTGGAACCGGTCGACCAATTCCTTCAATCCGGTCAAGTGCCGCCGGTCAAGATCGTCCGCCGATCCCAGGGATAGCCCGACCCCGTGCAGGGACAGGGGGTAATCGAGGCGGAGGGTTTCCAGGTAATGCAGCGGCGGGCCGCCGGCGCCCATGTAGTTTTCGGCATGGATTTCAAACCAGCCGATGGGGGGGCGGGTTTCCAGAATTTCCCGGTAATGCACGGGCTTCAAACCGACTCCGGCCTGGGCCGGAACCGGATTGAGAGGAAACTTCCCACTTGCGGATGGCAAGGACATAACCCGGCGGGAAATCGTCTTAGCTCTTTTTCGGCGAAAGGCTGGCGCCGACGATTTTTTCGCAGGTTCCCTTGGGCAGAATCAGGTAGGCGTCGGCCTGGTTGTCTTTTTTGGCGGACCCGGCGCAGGAACCTCCGGCGGTGACGCAGTCGTTCTTGCCGGCCTTGGCAATGCCGTAGCATTTTTCCTTGTCCTCGGCGGCGCCGGCTTTTTCGGCGGCGGCCATGGAAATGGCCATGGCCATGGCCGAGGCCAAAAGGATCGCGGGTTTTTTCGCGGTTTTCATCGGCATCATATCTTCTCCGTTTCAGGGTTTGGTGAATTAATCCGTCCGGCGGCCCGAAAATGACCCGCCATTCCTGAATCTTCACCGGAAGCCGTGCTCACCTCAAGTAAAGCCACCTCATATTTCTGTGAAGTCGAGACGGGGAAACCCCACGATAAGCCTGTATCAAGGGCGCGTTCGGTTGCAACCCGCAGCCTTCGCAAAATTGTTACGATAGGAAAATTTATGGGGAAACTTGAGAATTACCTGGCGGAAAAATCGGACAGCACGCGGCCAATAGCGTCGGCGGCAACCTTGTAGCCTTCGGGGCTGTAGTGGGAGCCGGGATACTGGAACATCCGGCGGGGATCGGGCTGTGCGGCGAAGGAGGGGTGCAGGTCAATAAGCGGAATTTTCAAGGCCGCCACCTGTTTCAAAACTTCATTCCGGAGGTGATCGCGGATGTCGTTATCGCGGGCGGCGGCGAAATAACGGGGCGATTCCGGCAGATAGACGAAATAAAATTTTCCATCCCAGGATTCCACCGAACGGCGCGCCTTATCCAGGATGTTTGCGAACATTTCAAGGTCGCCTTTCGAACCGCCGCCGTCGAGAACGCCTAGGGAAACGGCGCCCAGGCCGAAAGTCTCCCGCAGGTGAAACAAGGTCAGAAAATCCATCAGGTATTCGTTGGGATCGTCCACCCGGTTCATCGCCTCGACCAGCCGTTCGTCAAGGTAAACTTTGAGATATTTTGAAATGTCCGCGCTATGGCCGATTAATCCCTGGGTGAAGTCCTCGTCCCGGTAATACCTCATCAACAGTTCCGAACGTTTCTCGAAAACCAAATCCTCGATCAGGTCGTTGCCCTCGAAATAGAACCACACCACTGTTTTGGGTTTAAGCGGCGCCGCGTATTCCCGGAGGGAGACCAACTCGGTGAGCGGACCAAAACCGCTAATCCCTAAATTGAGAACGTTGCCGAACCGATTCCTGAGCAATGCGGCGGTGTTTTGTTCGGATTGCACACAGCTCCCATGGGCGAATGAATCTCCGACGACGGCGATCTCCACGGGCGCCGTCTGCCAGGCGCCGGGAGGATTGTGGAAGCCGTGGATATCGCTTTTATAAATCAGCCATTGGCCGCTTTCATTACACGAGACCACGGTTTTCAAGGGTACGCTTGCGAGCGGCAGGAAACCTTCTCCGCGCACGTTCAGCGCCGGGACCAGGGAAGCGTCGGCATTCTCGATCAGCATGGATTTGGCGCGCATCACCGGATAAGCGTCGACTCCCTCCCG
>JAOUPW010000224.1 GCA_029879665.1 Rhodospirillales bacterium
ACCCGTTTCGCCATGCGCTTCCTGAATCCGATCCGGACATCCGCTGAACGGCACTACCTGAAAGAACGGGTGGTGCTATCCCTTGACAGTCCCGTTGCCGCCATGCGGGTCCTGCTCAAACGGTTGAAGGAAAACAAGTTGATTTCCATCACTGCCCTGGATACGGGTCTCAATCCGGTCGCGGCACCCTTTATGGATGGCGAGATCACGGTTGCAACTGGGGCGCCGGATCTGGCCTTCAGCAGCGGAGCTACCTTGATCCCGATGTTTTCCGTGCAAACGGAAGCGGGGGAGTATGTAACGACTGCGGAAACGCCAATTATTCTGGATAAATCCCTGACCCGCCACCAAGCGGCGGAAGCCGCCGTCCGCGACTACGCCGGCCGCCTGGAAAAATACGTGCTTGCCCATCCCGGGCAGTGGGTGGGCTGGATTAACGTTTAAAACGATTCAAGACTGAACGGATCTGGCCAAATGCGGACAAAGGCGTGGTAAGCCTAAATTTAGTTGTTGCATTGTTTTTCCGACATATGCTTGGCTGGAGCCTTCCTGGGTAGACGAACCGTGCTTCGTCATTCATCCCTTTTTCTGTATCTGCTTGAAATATTGAGGAAATCATGACCGCCAGAACAAAGCCTCCTTTTCGCTATGACCATGTGGGGTCGCTTCTTCGCCCAGATGCGTTGCTTGAGTCCCGCCAAAAATGGGCTGCGGGCGAAATTTCGCTCGAGGATTTGCGGGCGCATGAAAACGAATGCATCAAGGACGTCGTGAAACTTCAGGAGGAATGCGGCTTGAAAGCCGTGACCGACGGCGAGTTCCGCCGCGAAAGTTTTCACGTCGATTTCATCAGCAAGATCAAAAACGTCACTTCCAGCTGGGATATGCAGAGGGCGTTCAAGCTCGGCGAAGAACACAAGGCCGGCGAGAACAAGCAGATGCCCTATATTCCCTACATCAACGGCAAAATCGACCGGCCCGAAGGCGGGATTGAAGTTGAGAACTATAAGTTCACGAGTTCGCTCACCGATCACCCCGTGAAGATTACGATGCCCTCGCCGACCATGACCCATTTCCGGGGCGGGCGCGACGCCATCGACAAGGAAGCCTATCCGGAAATGGAGGATTTCTTCGCGGATCTGGCCAGGCTTTATCGCGAGGAACTGGCCGACCTGGGGAAAGCCGGCTGCACCTACGTTCAATTCGACGATACCAATCTCGCATATCTGTGCGATCCGAAAATGCGCGAGAACGCAAGGCAGTTGGGCGAGGACCCCAACGAATTGCCGGCGATGTACGCGGCACTCATCAACGACTCGATCAAGGGCCGCCCCGACAACATGGCGGTCTGCATCCACCTTTGCCGAGGGAACGCGAAGAGCCAGTGGTTTGCCGAAGGCGGCTACGAGCCTGTCGCCGAGACCCTCTTTACCGAAACCGCCGTCGACGGAATCTTCCTAGAATACGACGACGAACGCTCCGGCGGGTTCGAACCGCTTCGCTTCGTGCCGAAAGGCAACAAGGTTATCGTGCTGGGACTGGTGACCACAAAGCGGAGTGAACTTGAGAGCAAGGACGAGTTGAAGCGCCGCATTGACGAAGCATCCAAGTACGTCAATCTCGAGCAACTGGCATTGTCGCCGCAGTGCGGATTTTCGTCGAATGCCATTGGAAACCTCGTTACCGTCGATGATGAGCGTGCGAAATTCGCCCTGATTCGCGAGGTCGCGGAAGAGGTCTGGGGCTGATTTCCCGGGCCGAAGTTCAACAAAAATAACTTGGGAACGGAACAGCTGTCCGTTCCGTTACAAATGGGGAGACAATCATGTTTGCAGTTGGTCGTACGCTGGGTCGTGCCGTAGCATCCGCCGCCGTTGCGGTGGGGCTGGCCCTGCCTTCCGCGGGTCATGCGGAAACCCTTAAATTGGCGCACTTCGTGCCACCGTTCCACGTCGTCACCAAGGCCGTCGTCGATCCGTTGGTCAATGGCGTGAAGAAGGATTCCGGCGGAGAGCTCGACATTAAGGTCTATCCGGGCGGCGAACTCGGCAAGGGGCCTGTCGAGCAATACGTCCGCGCCATCAACGGCGTGGCCGACATCACTTGGGGCCTTCACGGTTACACCTCGTCGCAGTTCCCAAAGTCGATGATCGTGGAGATGCCGGGCGTCGTCGAAGAAGCAGGTAGCGGTTACGAGGCCATCTGGCGCGCTTACGATGGCCACCTGAAAAATGAATATCCGGGCACCATACCGCTGGCGCTGTGGGCAAGCGAACCGATGGTTCTGATGATGCGTGACAAGATCGTGCGCAAGCCAAGCGATTTGGCGGGCCTCAAGATACGCGTCTCGGGTTCGGTTCCGGCCAAGGTGATTGAGGCCTTGGGCGCGACCCCCGTTCAAATGCCGGCACCGGGCATGTACAATGCCCTGCAGACCAATCTGATCGACGGGATCCTGACCGGATCGAGCGTCTTGCGCGACTTCAAGATCAAGGAAGTCGCGAACGTGGTCGTCGAAGGCCCGCTGTTCGGCCGCGTGCTGTTCTACCTCGTCATGAACGAGGGTAAGTACAAGGGCTTGTCGGGTAAGGCCAAGGCCGCTATCGACGCCAATTCCGGCGCCGGCCTGTCGAAATCCGGCGAAGTCGGCTGGCAGGGGTCGGCCGATGCGGCAATGGCCTCCATGCATGCGGATTCGTCGAAGAAGGTAATTAAGCTTAGCGCCGCCGAAAGCAAGGCGTTCAACGACATCACCTTAAAGGTTCGCGCTAAAATGATCGCCGATATGGACGCCAAGGGGATTCCGGCGTCCAAGGTGCTTGCAAAGATGACGGGTAAGTAATCGTCGGTATCACGCATATCTCTTAGGGAAACCATTGTGCTTTCGCTAATGCGCGGTGCGGTCGACAGGTTGATCAACCTGTCGGCCGCACTGGGTGCGCTTGCACTCGTTGTCATAATGGCCATTGTGGTCGTTGACGTCGTCGGGCGCTATTTCGGCTCGCCGCTTTACGGCGCCCAGGATCTGCAACAAATGACGGCCGTGTTCATCGTGTTCGGCGGCATGGCCTATTGCGACCGCCAGGGGCGTCACATTGCCGTTGACCTGCTCGAGTCGCTGTTTCCGCCTCGGATCAATCTGGTTCTTACCGTTGTCGGAAATCTGTTTGGCGCCGTGACGTTTGCCTTGATCGCCTGGTACATCTGGGAGGCTTCAAAAATGTCCACGATGTTGAACATGGCGACCAATATCCTGCAATTGCCGAGAGCACCCTTCCAATACGCGATCGTCGCGTTTTCCGCGTTGACCTCGGTTGCGATGGTTCTTCGCTTCGTGTGCTTGATAACCGGCAACGAAAACAGTACCCGCCATGACTCCTGAACTAACTGGATTGGTGGGCATCTGCGGTATTTTTTTCCTGCTCGCCATTCGGATTCCCGTGGCCTTCGCCATGTTCGCTGTGGGGCTCGCAGGGCTTTCTTATTTGAACAGTTCCACAGCGGCTTTCAATCTCCTGGCCAGCGAAACGTTCACGCTTACCACCAACACATCGCTGATCGTGATCCCGCTCTTTATCCTAATGGGCAACGTGGCGACCGAGTCCGGCATGAGCCGCAGCCTCTATGACGCGGCCTACGCCTGGATCGGCTCGATCCGAGGCGGACTTGCCTCGGCCACCGTCGTGGGATGCGCAGGATTTGCCGCTCTTTCCGGATCGTCGGTCGCCGCCGCCCTTACCATGGGCCGGGTGTCGCTCAAGGAAATGGACCGCTTCGGTTATTCGCCGCGGCTGGCGACGGGCGCGGTGGCCGCCGGCGGGACGTTGGGCATTTTGATCCCGCCGTCCACAGGGTTTGTCATTTACGCCATCCTGACGCAGGAATCCATCGGCCGGTTATTTTTGGCGGGGGTGGTTCCCGGTCTCCTGCTGACCTTCCTGTTCGTCTGCGTGATCTGGGTGGTTGCCAAAGTGCGGCCGGATCAGGGGCCTCCCGGCCCCAAGACCGGATGGAAAGAGAAGGCGAGACGCTCGATGGGGGCGGCGCCCATTCTCGGTATCGTACTTCTGACCATCGGCGGCATTTACTTCGGCATCTTTTCCCCGGTCGAGGCGGCCGCCTGCGGCACGGCTCTGGCCATTCTGATTTCGGTCCTGGAACGAACGTTAACCTTGGCCGGTTTCCGCCGGGCGCTGTTCGATTCCATTTCGACGACGGCGACAGTGATGTTGATACTGATCGCCGCGCATGTGGTGGGGCCGTTCTTCGCGCTCAGCAATCTTCCCGAGGTCGTCGGCGGATTTCTCACCGGTCTCGACATGGGGCGTTACGGTGTTTTGGCGGTGATCCTGTTCTGCTATCTGGTGCTGGGTTGTTTCTTGGAAGGTTTTTCCATGATGGTGCTGACAATGCCCATCTTTTTTCCGGTGATCGTGCAATTGGGATTCGACCCCATCTGGTTCGGGGTAATCGTCGTGCTTACGCTTGAGATGGGCCTCATCACGCCGCCGGTGGGGGTGAACGTCTTCATCGTGAAGTCGGTGGCGCCGGACGTCCCGTTGGGAGACATTTTCATCGGGGTCGCGCCGTTCCTTTTTGCGATGATTATCGCCGTTCTCATCCTCACTATGTTTCCGGCGCTCGCGCTTTTCCTCCCTCAGGCCATG
>JAOUPW010000225.1 GCA_029879665.1 Rhodospirillales bacterium
AAGTACGTTGAAGAGGTCGGCCCCGGTGAAACCCCCTATATCGCCTATGACCTAAATATCGCCGACCACGCCTGCAGATGGCTGAAAAACAAGGGAGAAAATAAGGAAGACAAGCCTTGGGTCCTGTTTGTATCCTTTATCTGCCCACATTTTCCCCTGATCGTGCCGCAGAAATATTTCGACATGTATCCGGTGGACGAAATCCCCATGCCGAAAGAAGCCGACCGGGAACTTTTCGACACCCACCCCTGGTGGAAGGCCTTCAACGACAGTTACATCTTCGATCAATATTTCGAAAACGACCATCACCGCCGCACGGCCATCGCATCGTACCTCGGTCTTTGCACCTTTAACGATGACAATATCGGCCAAGTGCTCGCGGCACTCGACGAATCCGGGCTCGCCGCGGATACCCGCGTCGCCTATTTCAGCGATCATGGCGACAACATGGGCGCGCGTGGCCTATGGGGCAAATCCACCATGCACGAGGAATCGGCTGGCATTCCGATGATCCTCCGCGGACCCGGGCTGCCCCGGGGCAAGGTAGTCTCGACCCCGGTTTCCCTGGTCGACATTTATCCGACGGTGCTTGAATGTGCCGGCGCGTCTTCATTGGGGGAAGCAGGACTGCCCGGCGATTCCCTTCTCGACATCGCAACCTCCGATGACAATCCGGAACGCATGGTGCTCAGCGAATACCACGGCGCTGCGTCCATTTCCGCCGCCTACATGCTGCGCAAGGGAAAATTCAAATACGTCAATTACACTTATTATGATCCTGAACTCTATGATCTTGAGGCCGACCCGGAAGAACTTCGCAATCTTGCCAATGACGACTCCTATGCTTCGATTCTTGGCGAGTTCGAAAAACTTCTTCGCGCCACGCTGAACCCGGAACAAGTCGATAAAAGGGCCAAGCATGATCAGGAAAAATACGTGGAAGAACATGGCGGCCGGGAAAATATCCTGATGAAGGGGGGAATTCACGGAACACCCGTTCCGGGCGAAAAGTCTGAGTTGATTGCCAATTAGGTTTCAGGCATCCTTTTATTTCTCAGTTGAAGTTCCCCGTTCTTCCCCTGGAAACAGAGGAAAACCGCACCTTCTCGGTTGAATGGGTTACCCACAGTTCCCTTCGGCGGTGGTATGGGCGAAAAAATGAATTGAATCAGTTTGGTGCGCCAGATAAAATATCGTATCAAAAAAATAATACTCACTGGGATTAATCCCAGAAGATGGGCGTGTCGTCGTTGAGTGCAGGGAGAAGCCATCTACAAAACCACCTCAGAGAATTTATTGCCGTTGGCTCTCATTTGAACGGTTTGGAGTTTCGTCATGACCCGAACCGAAGGGGGAGAGAGTCGATTACAAACAAGCAAGTCCCCCGTTCCAGAGAGTTATGGCATTGAGAAATGTGAAAATAATTTGATCAGGGAGTTGAAAATGAAAGATCAGAGCATCAAAGGGACGAAGTCTAAGGATACATCTTCCGGAATTGGCCGCAGAGAATTTCTGGCCGGTGCCGGCGTCGCAACCGGAGCGGCGGCGCTCCTGCCGAGCAAGGTTGCCCTTTCCCAGGGAAAATTCCCGAACAAGCCGGTGCAACTGGTTGTGCCCTTCGGCACGGGCGGCGGATCCGATCGGACCTTGCGGATGTTTGCGCCGTACCTTGCCAAGGAACTGGGCGTTCCCGTCAACGTGATCAACATCTCGGGCGGTGGCGGCTGGGTTGCGTGGGCCCAGATGGCAAAATGGGACCCCAACAAAGACGATCATATCATCGGATCGGTGAACCTTCCGCACGTGCTGTCCTATCTCGACCCCCAAAAGAAGCGCTCGGAAACCCTGAAATCCTTTAACTTCCTGGCTTGGCAGTCCCTGGATCCGTGTATCTGGGCAGTGCGCGAAGGTGACGAGCGATTCCAGACCCTGAAGGAATTCATCGCGTATGTGCAGAAAAACCCCGGCAAAGTAATTATGAGCACTACGGCCGTTGGGTCCGATGACCATATGGGGATCGCCTTTGCGGAAAAAAATATCCCCGGGTTCAAGGTCGGCAAAGTCTACGCCAACAATGACGGCAAGAAGATCGCCGAAGTCGTCGGCAATCATACGGATGCAGTTGCCGGCAATGTCGGTTATTACATTCCTTACATGCTGGAACGGAAACTGCGGCCGATCTGCGTCCTCAGTAAGGACCGTTCACCCAATCTGCCGTCGGTTCCGACTTTCGAGGAAGTCACCGGCAAACTGAATATATCCTTTGCCGGACGTACCCTAGTCGTTGCTCCCGGCCTGGATGCCGAAAAGTCGAAAATCTATAGCGAGGCCATCAAACGGGCCATCAGCAACCCCGAATACGTGATGAAGGAAATAAAGAACAAAAACCCGCTTCATTACATAACCGGAGATGAAATGTGGAAGGCTCTGCGCGAGTCTGAAGAATTCGTCAAAGGTGTGAAGTACTGGGAAGCGGGTTAATTCCCGGACGTTAGCCATGAACGGGGCCCTCTTTTAGAGGGCCCCGTACGTGTGCCGGTTGCAAAGGAGAGGATTACTAATGTCAAGAGTCTGGGGAGAGAGGGTCAGCGCCGCCGCTTTTGTTATCCTGGCGATTTATTTAGGCAACCTTGCTTGGGGATTTCCTCATGGCGGCGGAATTTTCCCTCTATTTTCTGTAATCGGAATTATTTTTCTATCCATTCTCTTGATTGTCAAAACCGTACTCAAACCGATGCCGGATGGTGACGAATCAATCGATTTTTCGATCTCTTTTGAAAAAATAAAAGCCTTTCTTGTTCTTCTTCTGGTTGGAGTCTACTTGGTATTGATTTTCGAGCTAGGCTATTACACCTCGACCGTAGTTTTTCTTGTTGCCTCCACCGTTATGGTCGGGGTGAAGAACTACAAGGCAATCGCATTAACTGCAATAATTCTTATTCCGCTGATGTATGCCTTTTTTGAACTGTTCCTTCAGGCAAACCTGCCAAGGGGAATTTTGATATAACCAGGAACGGAACTCTAGGGCGGCAGACGCGGTCCGGAACTATCCCTTCTAACTGCTAGAGCTTAATAATGTTTGGTATTGAAGCCCTTCCCTATCTGGTAAACGTTGCCTCAATGGTAAACCTGTCCGCCATGGTGGTGGGTGTGCTGGTTGGACTTGTGATCGGTGCTATTCCGGGCCTGAGCCCGCCGATGGCGATCGCACTTCTGATTCCGGTGTCCTTTTATATGCCGCCGGATACCGCTCTGATTCTGCTGGTCTCCTGTTTCGCGGCTGGTATCTACGGCGGTTCTTTTTCGGCGATCCTGCTGAGGACACCTGGAACATCGGCTTCCGCGGCATCGGCCATCGAAGGCTATGAAATGACCCGGCGCGGCCGGGCCATTCAGGCAATACGCATTTCCACCTTCGCCTCCGTCGTTGGCGGCCTCATCAGCGGTTTTGTGCTGATGCTTCTTGCGCCGCCGCTAGCGAAGGTATCCTTGTGGTTCGGTCCTTCCGAATACTTTCTAATCGCTCTCCTCGGCTTAACCGCTATTGCCTCGGTATCCTTCGGTTCTGTTTTCAAGGGATTGTTGTCCGGTCTTTTGGGGCTGCTTCTCAGCACCGTCGGCATCGACGAATATTCCGGCTTTAGCCGCTTTACCTTCGACTTCACTCCCCTGGAATCGGGATTGACCATTTTGCCCGCCATTATTGGTTTGTTTGCTTTTGCGCAAGGCATGGAACTGTGCGAAGGGGATACGGGCGCGAATATTTCCGGCGTCAAGAAGCTGAGCTGGAATATCTGGCCTAAGTTTTCCGAAATTTACCATGTTCGCTGGTCTTTGGCTCGCGGCTGGTTGACCGGGCTGGTGATGGGTATCATTCCCGCCGCCGGCGGCAGCGTTGCTCAATGGATTGCCTATTCCTGGGAAATCCGCAGGGCCAAGCCGGGCGACCAGTTCGGCAAGGGTGAAATCAAGGGCTTGGCGGCAACGGAAGGATCCAACAACGGCGTCACCGGAACCTCCCTGATCCCCATGTTCGTGCTCGGCATTCCCGGCGGGATTTCCGCCGCCGTCATTCTCGGCGCCTTGATGATTCACGGACTTCAGCCGGGCATGCGTCTGTTCACGAATTCACCTCAGATTATCTACACGGTGATGTGGGGATTCATTTTCGCCAATATCCTGATGGGCTTCATCGCCATTTTTCTTGCCCGGGTGATGGCCTACCTGACCCTTTTTCCGCGCGGCATCATTGGCCCCCTGATCCTGATCTTCAGCGTCGTCGGCACCTACGCAGGCAGCAACAATATCTACGAGGTCTGGTTCATGATGGGCTTCGGGGTACTCGGCTACTTTATGAATAAGCATAAATTCTCTTCGGCAGGTGTGCTTCTCGGCATTATCCTTGGGCCTATTGCCGAAGACGGCCTTAGGGATTTGCTGGTCGTTTCCCACGGCGAACCGATCATGTTTATATTCAGCCGCCCCATTCCCGTCGCCATTCTCATCTGCATCGCGCTCGCCCTCTATTTTTCCTTCAAACCGAAAAAGTGGACGAAAACCGAGGAAGAGGAAGCCGCCGCTCTACAAAGGGTTGACGATTAACCGCTGAAAGCCCGGCGGACAAAAAAACCCCCCAAAAGCCGGGAAAGGCTTTTGGGGGGTTTA
>JAOUPW010000226.1 GCA_029879665.1 Rhodospirillales bacterium
GGGATGAGGAACATGTTCCGGAGGAACGCACCATGACCACGGTCACCCTGGCCATCCAGCAGATGGGCCTGAAGCTCGGGCGTATCGATCGCGTGGTGCTGGCGACGGCGCTGATCTTCGCGGCGTTGACTCTGGCCGACGGTGCTCAGAGCAAGGAAAGCGTCTTCTTCGTACTCGACAATCTTCTTTTCATTTCGCCGTTCCTGATTCTTTCCGTCGCCATCGCCGCCGGCGCCAAGGCCACCGGTATGGACCAGCAAATCGCGCTTGCCTTCAAGGGCAGCCCGCTCACCTCCGTCGTCCTGGCCGCCGCCTTCGGCGCCTTTTCGCCGTTCTGTTCCTGCGGCGTCATTCCCCTGATCGCGGGTCTGCTCGGCGCCGGCGTGCCGCTGGCGCCGGTGATGGCGTTCTGGATCGCATCTCCGATCATGGACCCGGAAATGTTCATCCTAACCTCCGCCGTCCTCGGCCTGGACTTTGCCGTCGCCAAGACCCTCGCCGCCCTCGGCATGGGACTCATCGCCGGCTTTTCCACCCATCTGATGGTGGCGGGAAAAATGTTCGCCGATCCCCTGCGTGCCGCCGCCACGTCGTGTTGCGGGTCCACCTGCGGCGCACCGGAAACCGACGAAGTTCCGGCCATAGTATGGAAATTCTGGCGTGAGGATGAACGCCTCGGCCTGTTCCGCGCCGAATTTCTATCCGCCGGATGGTTCCTGTTAAAATGGATGACTTTCGCCTTCGTCATCGAAAGCCTGATGGTCGCCTACATTCCCGACGACATGGTTGCGTCGTGGCTGGGCGGAGGTGAATGGTGGGTGATTCCGGTCAGCGTGTTTGCCGGCATTCCCGCCTACCTCAACGGCTTCGCTGCCATTCCCACCATAGACGGCCTGCTGCAAATGGGCATGGCGCCGGGCGCGGCGCTGGCTTTCATGATTGCGGGCTCGGTCACCTGCATCCCGGCGGCGATCGCCGTTTATGCCCTGGTCAAGAAACACGTGTTCGCGTGGTATGTGATGTTGGGGGTTGCGGGTTCCCTGGCGGCGGGGATTGCCTTTGAGGCTTTTTCAGCCTCGGTCTGACCGTTCTCCTGTCTTCCTTAAATCCAAATCGGCTCGTTCCCTATTATGCACAAAAAGGCCGGGGCAAAGCTGCCGCGCGGGCGAAAATCCTCATCTGTTAACTCCCTGATCAGGCGCAAGAAGTTTCTCATAAATGATGAATTAAGATTTTTTTAGCCCTTCGCCTGTTAATTGAATATCCCGGCAATCATTAGTTGACGTTCCCGGCATGCATTCTGTTCCCGACCACGTGGTTATTTCGCACTCTGCCGGAAAGAGAATCTGGGAAATCCCGGATTCGTTCTGGCGCCGACTGCGCAAGGTTCGCGTGCGCCGAATGCGGGCGACCATCGAGAAACAGGTTCTCCCCGTGCTTCAGACCCTGGAAGAGGTCTATCTCAAGCAAAAGCCCGATGCCAAACCCCGCCTTTTCGGCAAGACCCTGAAGCAGGTTGAAAGCAGCGATGTCGCGATCGAGGCGGCGCTTTATTTGTTCGAACTGGCGAAATCCCTCGATCTGTTCAGCATTGCCGGAAAAAAGGACGGCTTTGACGACAAAGTCCCGATGGGCAGCTGCGGCATGTCGGTGGAATCCGTCAAACGCTATTACATGCGCCTCGCTTCCATGCTGATCATGAAAAAGGCCGGCCGCCGGAATTTCGATATCGACAAATTTCTTTCCGAGGACGCCTTCGATTCCGCCCGCGACCTGAGCTATGTGCGGGTCCTTTCGCACTATAACCGGATGACCCTGAATGAACTCAGGATCGGCCTCGAAGGGCGGTTAGAAGGTTTGTTCCACGTCGAAGATGAATTCATGAGAGTCCTCGAAAACTGCCATCCCGAGGAATTTCTGCGCGCGCTTCGGGTCACGCTCAACAAAAAGTTCAAATTGTTTCTCAAATGGTCGCCCGAATTCCTCAAGGCGGTGTCTGAAAGTCTGGACCATAACGCCAAGATCCTGGCACTGGGCGATTCGATTCTGGAAATCGAAAATCCCGAGGTGGTGCGCGCCATCGGCGCCTGGCCGATCAAGGAAATTAATTGGAAGCCCGGCGAGCACGAAGACGATAATGAACATGAGCATGATGATGGAATGCCCGACAAACGAAACTTTGTCACCCGGATTGCTCAGGTGAAGGAAAGGCTGGGGGAAAAAGAATTCATCGACCTTCTTCACGCCAATCCAGCCATGATCGCCCTTGCCGGCGGATTGGAAGACGACCAGCTCGAAAATATGAAGCACTATATAACCATGCTGTCCCCTGAGATTCTTGAAGCCCTTTCGCCCCTGCCGACGAACTTGCAGGTCGGAATTCTGGACGGGTTATGGGAGATTCTAGGCAAGGAATACATGGCCATCGTCTTTGCCCATGAAAGCGGCGCGCCCCTGATCGCAGGCCTGGTCAAGGAAGTTTCCGCCATGGACAGGGCGCGACCGGAGAAAATCAAGGAAATGATTGTCACTGATTGTTTTTCCAGTCATTTCATCGGCCTGCCGCCGCGTCCGAAATTAAAACCAACATCCAATCCATAACCGAACATTTTTCAAGTCGGGGTGATCATGGCCGTGCACGGTTCGAAGAAGGTGATTTTCGCGGCCCTTGCGGGGAATAGCTTGATCGCCATTACCAAATTCGCGGCCGCCGCCTATACCGGCAGCTCGGCCATGCTCAGCGAAGCCATCCACTCCCTGGTCGATACCGGCAACCAGGGGCTTTTGCTCTATGGCCTGAAACGCGCCGCCCGCCCGGCCGATCGCGCGCACTCCTTCGGCTACGGCATGGAGCTTTATTTCTGGACCTTCGTCGTCGCCATCCTGATCTTCGCTGTCGGCGCCGGCGTTTCCATGTATGAAGGGGTGATTAAGGTTCTCAATCCTCATCCGGTGAGCAGCCCGCATATCAATTACATCGTGCTGGGCGTTTCCATGATCTTCGAAGCCGGCGCGTGGTGGATCGCGTATAAGGAATTCCAGACCCGCCGGGGAGGCTTAAGCCTTCTCGCCGCCGTCCGCCGCTCCAAGGACCCGGCGGTGTTCACGGTGCTGTTCGAGGACAGCGCCGCCATGCTCGGACTGATCGCCGCCTTCGCCGGCATCGCGCTGGCCGATGCGCTGGAGATACCGGAACTGGACGGCGCAGCTTCCATCGTCATCGGCCTGATCCTGGCCTTCACCGCCGCCTTCCTGGCTTACGAGAGCAAGGCGCTGTTGATCGGCGAAAGCGCCCAGCCGGAAGTGATCACGGGGGTGCGCGAAATCATCGGCGCGCATCCGGGCATCCTCGCCGTCAACGAACTGCTGACCATGCACCTGGGGCCGGAAGATATTCTGCTCAACCTCAGCGTCGATTTCGACGGCGCACTGGATTCGGACGCAGTCGAGGCGGCGGTCTCCGGCCTGGAACGCCGGATCAAGGAAACTTACCCCGAGATCACCCGCATCTTCATCGAGGCCCAGGCCATTGCCGCCCACCTGAGCCGGCGGGGGAATTCGGGAGAGTAAGCAGTCTCACTCCGCCTTCGCATTCGGCTTGAACAACTGTTCGCCGCCGATGCGGAAGGAGGCGATGGCCTTCTGCCCTTCATCGGAAATCATCCAGTCGATGAGCATCTGCCCTTCTTTCGCCTTGACGTGAGGGTGGCGTTCCGGATTGACCAGGATGATGCCGTAAGGGTTGAACAGCGGCGGTTCGCCTTCGATCATCACCGCCAGTCCGGCCCGGTTGCGGAAACTGATCCAGGTGCCCCGATCGGCCAAGGTATAGCCGTTCATGGCGAAGGTGGTGTTCAGCGTCGCCCCCATGCCGGCGCCGGTTTCCCGGTACCAGCCGCCGGACACCTTTTTGATGTCGATGCCGGCTTTCTTCCATAGGGTCAATTCGCGCTTGTGGGTGCCGCTGTCGTCGCCGCGGGAAACGAAGGTGGATTTGCTGTGGGCGATCTGTTTCATGGCGGCGAAGGCTTCGCCGGTTTTGATGGCGCCGGCGGGATCTGATTCCGGGCCGACGATGACAAAGTCGTTGTACATGACGTCATAGCGTTTGACGCCGTAGCCGTCGGCGACGAATTTTTCTTCCGACGGGCGGTGGTGGACCAGCAATACGTCGGCGTCGCCATTGCGCGCAATGCGCAGCGCCTGGCCGGTGCCGACGACGACCACCCGCACCTTGAATCCGGCTTTTTTCTCGAATATGGGCAGTATGTAACCCAGCAGCCCGGAATTGGCGGTCGAAGTGGTGGAGGCGAGGATGATGAATTGTTCCTCCGCCTTCGCGCCGGGTGCCGCAATCAGGATGGAAACCCCCAACAACGTCATGAACAAAGCGGATGTAATACGTCGCATCAAAACCTCGCGTGTTGTCAGTCTGTGGTTGCTTGTTTGGGATACCACCACAACAGTTCGCCGCGGATGAAAGCCTGGGCCAGTTCGTCCTTGGGTCCGGCGAAAAAGGCATCCGCCGGGGCATGTTCGGCGATGCGGCCGCGGTGGATGAAGATGATTTCGTCGGCCGTGCGTCGGGCCTGGCCCAGGTCGTGGGTGGTCATGATGATCTTGGTACCGGCCTGATGAATGGCCCCG
>JAOUPW010000227.1 GCA_029879665.1 Rhodospirillales bacterium
GATGCCTTTGTGCGCCTACACACGCCCTGGCCGCCGGGGATTATTGGAGGACCACATCAGCACGATATCCTACATAATCTGAGACCCGAAAGTCTTTATGGACCCAACGCCGGGCTCACAGAAATGTTGGTACCTGCGGGCTATGTAACGACGGCCTTCGATCCGGTTTTCGAGCTTAACGAAGACGGAACGAAGTATATTTCCGCACCCTCGGCTACGCCGACCGAACTTGACCCACCGGGCCTGCCGTTCTCGCTGGTGTTCAGATCCGAACCGGGAACCGAAGACAAATTACTCCGGATCGCTTCCACTTACGAAGCTGCCGCGCGTCGCCGAATCCTCCCTCCAGATTTCGGACCCCTGAACTGAACGCGGTATCCAGAACATTTTCCGATTAGAACTGCACATATGATGGGCGATTTACTGAAGGATGTTCGAGACAAGCCACTGCTTCTCGTCGGGTTGATGGTCACGCTCGTTTTTATTGAGACGCCCCTAATAAAATAAGCCGTTCTCGACCTGTTGCATGAAGCATTCAACGTCTCCAATACCCGGAATTAAATTGGATATCGTAACTATGTCATGTCACTAGGGCGCGCGATTATCGTTCCTGAATTCTAATGGCCTATATTAGCCTGGAGGAGACATTCGATAACTGACTGACCCGTGCGCGATGACGCCGCCGGAATGGCCCGGGAGCTTTCTTGCCCGTGGATATCTCAATATTTATTATCAAATTGCAAAAAATAGATTAGTTTTTTTTATGCTACAGCTTCCTCTGAGCTATTGGCTTTGCCCAAAAGAATATCCCTAAATGCGTTGTAGGGCACGGGGCGATGAAAGAAATACCCCTGACCGCTTTCGCATCCTAATTCGCTCAGGATTGTCAGTTGCTCCTGATTTTCCACCCCTTCAGCGATGACTTTGTGCCCCAACGCATGCGCCAAGCTAACTATAGCGGATACTACCGGGTTATTTCCCCGCCCCGCAATCAAGGCATCAACAAACATGCGGTCAATCTTGAGCGTGTTGAGCGGAAGGCGTACCAATTGGGCCAATGATGAATAACCAGTGCCGAAGTCATCCACCGCAAGCTTATGACCAAGGGCGTTCAATTCCTCCAACTTCCGAACATTGGCTTCTATGTCTGTCATCAACGACGTTTCTGTCACTTCCAGCAGAATCCGGGACGGATCGGCGCCGGTTTCCTGCAATATAGATTTGAACCGATCAATCAGGTCGTTATCGCTCAACTGCCGCGCCGACAGGTTGACGGAAAGATAACAAACCTGCCTGTCCGTCTGCAACGACCCCAGATCCATCAATGCACGGCAGGCCTGACGATAGACCCATTCACCGATCTGCGAGATGGTGCCGGTCTTTTCAGCAACGGGGATAAAGGCATCCGGTGGAATGGGCTTACCGGCAGGGCTCCAACGCAGCAAACATTCGGCAGCAATAATATGATCACTTTTAAGATCCACGATTGGCTGATAATGCAGTTCAAGCTCGTTATTTTCGCACGCAGTTCTAAGGCCGTTGGCGATCACCAGCTGTTTCTTGGCGGTTTCATGCAATTTGGTATTGAAAATTTGCCACCGATCTCGCCCCTGTTCTTTGGCCTGGTACATTGCGGCATCAGCGTTGCGCATCAGATCTTCCGGTAAGTGTGTTTTGCCTTTTCCGATGGCAACTCCAATGCTGCCTGATGAAAAAAGCTTCAGGTTGTCGACAAAAATGGGCTCGTTAAAAATATTGATGATCCGCTCCGCTATGCCAGCAACCATTGATTCGCATTTTATATTTTCGCACAAAATCACAAATTCATCACCACCGAAGCGTGACACTGTGTCGCCGGGCCTCACCGCATGCCCCAGAGACTTGGCAATATTGACCAGCAGCTTATCGCCAATATCGTGACCGTAACTGTCGTTGATTAGCTTGAAACCATCAAGATCGACAAACATAACGGCAACGTCAAGTCCGGTCCGTTGTGAGCGCGCCAACGCGTGCGCGATTCTATCGCGCATCAACGAGCGGTTTGGCAGATTGGTCAAAGTATCATGTGTTCCAAGCCAGATAAGGTTTTCTTCGCGCTTGATACGATCGGTAATGTTGCGCAGCGTTGCCACCATTTTCCAGCCCTCTCCGTCCCGGAATTTAGCGATGGTGGCTTCCGCAGGAAATTCTGATCCATCCTTGCGATAGCCAAGGATTTCTCCACGAGAACCCATGGCAACACGCTCTTTACCCGATTTCATGAATTTTTGGATGTGGGTTTTATGTGCTTTGCGCAGATGGGGCGGTAACAGCAGATGGATGGAGAGTCCCATCATTTCACAAACGGGATAGCCAAACATATTAGCCGCGCATTCGTTGACCTGAACGATCTTGCCATCTTCCTCGATCGATATAATAGCGATGTCAACGGCCTTAAGAATTTTCTGCGACACCTCCACGTCCGGTGAGGGAGCCGGAGCCGGCGGCGAGGTCACCAGACGAGGGAATATTCGCGTCTGTCCGACCGTTGTTTCCGGAAATATTTTTTTATGCGTATCAGGTTCCGCACGATAACGCTTGGGAATCTCCGGAGCCGTCGGCTCGAAAGTCTCGATCAGCGTGAAGGTGCCATCCGCCTCACAGCGTGAAAGATGCGTATTAACCGTTGCATGATGGGTAAGGGGGTCCATGATCACCTTACCCTGGGGGCCGTTGACCGTAATGGTCTCAAGAATGTCCACCAGAGCTTCTGCCTCAACCGTGCCTGCCATTTCGGCGGCCTTAGCAAAGGCATGGACGCAGATGTATGCGCCCTCTCCGAAATTGGTTAGCACCCCATTTCCGTTTGGCCAGATACCGTTCACTTCCGGAAGTTTCTCCAGTCGTTTCATATAGGATTTACTTTCCGGTGTATCAACGCTCATGAAATAAGTATTGGATGAATAGAACCCTTCACGCACCTCCGGCGTTAACAACGAAACCATAGCCTCGTCGTAATGACCCATCACGACCTTCATGCGTTCCTTCAACCCCATTTCGGTAAAACGTATGAGCAGATTGATCTGATCGGTGCCTGCGAAGTAGGGCACGAATACATCGGCTCCGGACCTCTCCACTTCGCCGAGAAGCCCCTCCACATTCTTCGAACCGATCGGAAGGTATTTCTCGCCGATGACTTCTCCGCCGTGCGCGATCAAAGCCCGCTTGGCGGCATCGATGGATCCACGTGGCCACTCATAGTTACTTCCAGCGAAGAAAAACTTCTGTCCGAAACTTTTTGCCATGAAGGGAATCATTTTTTCGATTTGCTGGTTGGGCAGGGCCGCGAAATGGAAAAAATAGCGGCTTGAGATGCTTCCCTCGTAGAATGAAAAATTGAGATAAGGAACCTGTTTTGGATCAGCGACACGGTTGGCCACAGCGATCCGGGAATTGGAAAGAAGGTTTCCAATGATGGCAACGCAACCATCGTCTTCGATAAGCTTTTCGGCTGCGGGCACTGCCATTTCCGGCATGCTTCCATCATCGCGAACAACCAGTTCCAATGGGCGGCCCAGAATTCCGCCGCGCTCGTTGACTTCGTCCGTGGCGATCTTCGCAGCCCACGTAATCTCAGACCCATAGAGTTTTACCAGTCCCGACAACGGCGGCATCAGGCCGAGCCTAACGGGGTCGTTCCGAGGAATTTTTTGATGACCCTTTGATGTTTCTTTTGCCATGTTTAATACCATTGTTTTTCATTTTAAAAATCGAAGCCTACTAATTTGCGAAATGCATTTAGCATTCTGCGAAAAGCGCGCTTTTTTGAAGATTACAGGCGGCTTCCGTTGTTACTTGGCAAGAACCACGCCAGTTTTCTTAGAGCCCCCTAATAAAAGAAGGCTTTGATCATTCCCTTCCCAGGGCGGAGACCCGATAACAAAGCCTTCTTCCGTGTCCAGCAGTAACGGAACGGCCATACGTCAGTTTGATCGGGGCCAGAAAATCTCTCCTATGGGTCATTTCCGAACTTATACATCTACCTAAAATGAGCTCTCTTTACCGATCGAGAACGGTCATATTGGCGGGCTCACGGAAAGACTTTCTGATAGCCAGTGCTAAGGCAGATAACGAATTGGGAACAGGAGCAGAGGAGCCTTTCGTCAATTTTTATCAAAGCTGCCCTTCAGCCACTTCGCCCTCCGGGGCGTGGGATGTTTGGGATAATACGGAAAGGAAGCAATTTGTCGCGATTATCCCCTTGACGTATGCTGACGCTATCCCTATACTGTATGTAGTTGGAGGGATAGAAATGACCAAGATGCCTACAATTCAAGCGTTTTTCCGGAATTTCCCGGATGACGATACCTGCCTTGAACACCTGTTCAAAATCAGGTTTGGCAATGATCCGGCCTGCCCTAAATGTGGGGAAATCGGTAAGTTCCGCCGCCTTCGGAAGCTTCCCGCCTATACGTGCAACTGCGGGCATCATATCCACCCCATGGCGGGGACACCCTTTGCTTCTTCGCGGACGCCTTTGCAGAAATGGTTCTACGCGATGTACCTGTTTACGACTTCGCGCCACGGGGTTCCGGCGAAGGAACTGCAACGCCAGCTTGGCGTCACGTACAAAACCGCCTGGAGGATCGGCCACGAAATCAG
>JAOUPW010000228.1 GCA_029879665.1 Rhodospirillales bacterium
AACTACACGTGCCAGACCCAGCGCCGCCATCATTCGACGGGCATGGTCTTCATCAGCGGTGGGGGGCGTATAAGCCCGGTCTTCGGCATAAGGAAAATCCGTGGCGGGACCGAAGAGATGAATGTGGCAGTCCGTGGCGCCGTCGGGCAGGGCACTCATGGCCGTAAATCGGTCACTCGTCGGGCAGTTTCCGCTGCGAATTTATCGGTCGAGCCGTTGCCGCCCAGGTCCGGTGTGCGTGCCGAAGGATCTTCCAGGGTGGCGTCAACCGCCTGCTCGATGATTCGGGCGGCGTGGTTTAGGCGCTCGTCCGCCCGGCGCGCGCCCAGCCAGTCCAGCAGCATGGCGACGGACAAAATCAGCGAGACCGGATTGGCGATGCCCTTACCGGCAATGTCCGGGGCTGAACCGTGTTGCGCTTGGGCTACGGCGTAATCCGTTCCCGCATTAAGGGACGCCGCCAATCCCAATCCGCCCGACAATTCCGAGGCTTCGTCGGAAAGGATGTCGCCAAACATATTGGTGGTAACAATGACGTCGAACCGGTCCGGTGAGCGGATCAGATGAGCCGCCATGGCATCCACCAATTCCTCTTCGTATTCGATGGAAGGATGGGAACTTGCGACCGCGCGTGCTTGTTCAAGAAACAGGCCGTCGGATACGCGCAGCACGTTCGCTTTGTGCACCGTGGTCACCTTTTGCCGCCGCCGTGCCGCCAAGGCAAAAGCCTGTTCAACGATCCTGCGTGATCCTTTTTTGGTCACCTTCCTGATTGCCATTGCGAGATCTTCAGTCGGCATGAATTCGCCGGTCCCCGTGACCATGGTCCGGTCGGCGTAAAAGCCTTCGGTGTTTTCGCGAACGATGACAAGATCCATTGGCCTGCCGGTGGGAGTGGCGATGCCTGAGCGCGATTTTGCAGGGCGGATATTCGCGTAAAGATCAAGTTGTTTTCTGAAAACACCGGACGGATTGAGGCCGCCTTCCTCGATCGGCGGATATTCATTGTGGGAAACCGGACCCAGGATCACGCCGTCAACCGCCATGGCGGTTGCGATCAAATCATCGCGGATAGTGGTGCCGTAACGTTCGAGCGAGGAAAACCCAATCTCGTCTTCCTCATACTCCAGAGGAAACCCGAACTGCGCCTGGGCCGCATCGAGAACCTTGCGGCTGGCGTCGCTAATTTCCGGCCCGATGCCATCACCGGGGAGCATGAGCAGCTTCATCGTAGCCTCACATATGCGCGAACATGGGGGCGCCCGGATGGGGCATTTCGACCCGCAGGATCGAGGCGCTGTGGGATTCCGTAATATAAAGGAACTTCCGGTCCGGACCGCCGAACGCGCAGTTGCTGGTCAACAGGCCTTCCGGCGAGCGAATGCGCAGCATCGGTTCTCCGATCTCACTGAATAACCAGACCGTTCCCAGGCCCATGTGACAGACAACCAGGTTGCCCTTGTCATCCAGCGCCATGCCGTCGGGACCGGCGGTGCCGCCGGAAAGCTGGATGAAGACCCCGGTCTTGGCCGTGGTTTTTCCGTCCGGCATGAAACGCACGCGCCAGACGTTGTTGGCGCGGGTGACGGCCAGCAGCATCTGGGATTCATCGCGGGTCGGCACCAGTCCATTGGGGCTGGGCACGTTGTCGAGAACGGCTTCAAGTCGTCCATCCTCGGCGCATAGGCGGTAGAGCCGGCCGCGCGGTTCCTGCAATCCGCTTTGTCCCTGATCAGTGAACCAGAGATCACCATTGGCGGTAAAGTGCAGGTCATTGACGCCGATGAAGCGTTCGAGATGGGGCCGGGTCAGGAACGGCTCGATTTTTCCGCTGTCCGGGTCCAGCCGCATGATGCCGTTTTTATGGTCGGCAATGTAGATCCGGCCATCGCGGTGAATCTTGAGGCCATTGGGTTCCCCGTCATATTGGCAGACCACTTGGAATATACCGTCCGGGGAAACGCGCAGGATACGGCCATAGGCGATATCGACGATATAAAGGTTTCCTTGCCTGTCGAACGAGGGACCTTCGAAAAAGGCACGGATGTTTTTTCCCGGATGCTGAACTTGGGCCCATTCGGAAGTGGACGGATCGCCGGCAAGCTCATCGGGCAGGCGGGCAAATAGTTCAGCAGTCACTTCCGGGGGTGGGGCAAACATCCTGCGTCCTTCCGAGCGTCCAGCCCAATACGAACATAATGCGGCCACAATATACAAATTGACCGGGCTGTCCAGACAGCCGAATTGAGGGCGTAATGTGTTGAGGAAAGGTCGTTCGGAGCTTATAAGAACCTATAAATTTTGCGGTGGCCATAAATAATCAAGGGGAGAAATCTTGTCGCAAACCATCACCATTCCAGTCGACGAAGCCACCCGTTTATCCGTTGACTTGTTCGTTTCGCAGGGCATGAGCGAAGCGGACGCCACTGCGTCCGTGTGGCCCCTGATCGATGGCGAGATGATGGGGATTGCGACCCACGGACTTATCCGTGTTCCGGCCTATGCCAAACGCCTGCGTATTGGCGGCATAGATGCCAAGGGGAAGATCGCCGTCGAACGGCGCGCGCCTTCGCTTGCCCTGGTGGATGGTGGAAATGCAACCGGCACGGCCATCGCCACGCGTGCCCTGGACACCGCTCTCGAGATGGTGGCTGAATCCGGAATCGCCTTTGTCGGGTGCCGGCATTCCAATCACTGTGGCGCGCTCATTCCTTACGGACTAAAGGCCGTCGAAGCCGGCTATATCATGGTTGGGGGCACAAATGCTTCGACCACAATGCCGCCGTGGGGCGGGGCTGAGGCCCGGATCGGCAACAATCCTATTTGTTTCGCGGCGCCGGTCGAGGGCGGGGAGCATTTTCTGCTCGACATGGCCATGAGTGTCGCCGCGCGCGGCAAGATTCGTGCGGCGCAGACGGCCGGCGAGAAAATTCCCGCGGGCTGGGCGGTCGATGATCAGGGCCGGCCAACGACTGACCCCGCCGCCGCGCTCAAGGGGTTTCTGTCACCCATGGGCGGGCACAAAGGCTCCGGAATGAGCCAGGCGATTGATATTCTTTGCGGCGCACTTAACGGCGCGCAGTTTCTCACCGGCATTTCTTCCTGGCTTGACGATCCGCAGGCGCCGTCGAACCTTGGCCATTTCTTTCTTCTGCTTGACCCCGGCCGGTTGATTGGAAAAAAAGCGTTTTCCGAAGCGATGGCGCGCTTCAGAAATATCATTCTGACGACGCCGCCTGCTGATCCAAAACAACCGGTGATGCTGCCCGGACAGAGGGAGCAGCAACGCAGACGACAGGCGATTGCAAACGGCATGGCCGTGCCCGAAGACCTTGTCGATGAAATCAAAGCCCTTGCCGGATAGAACACTTTAGGAAAATTTATGACATTGCTGAGGCGTCTCGATAAATATCTCGCCGTTTTCGAACTGGGCGTGATCGCATCGTTCGCGACGGCTGCCCTTGGGCTTGGGGTTATGCAAGTCGTGTTGCGGTATGTTTTCAACACGGGATTTCACTGGACGGAAACCATTTTCATTTCCGTGACCGTATGGGCCATGCTGTTTGGCGGGTCGCGCGCAGTGCGCGAAGGCATTCATGCCCGGGTGTCGGTGTTCGAAATCATCCTTCCGCCGACTGCCGTCCGGGCTTGTAATTTACTGGCCCTGCTGGCGTCGCTGGCCCTCAATATCTTTTTTTTCTATTGCGGGTTTTTATATGTCCGGTTCGTCAATTCCATGGGGATTGCCGATATCGAAACCAACATTCCCGATGCTGTGACCTATTTGATTGTGCCGATTTCCATGGGCGCGTTTGCACTCCGTTACGTCATTTTGATTGTAGAAGCGCTTAAAGACCCGACCCGCCTGGACCCCCCCGAACACGTAAAGATCGAAGGCAGTGCCGCTTAAGGCCGGAATGACATGGAAATCGCTGTTCTCCTGATCGGTTTTTTTATTTTGGTCTTCATTGGCGCACCCATAGCCGTGGCCCTTGGCGGTTCGGTTGTTATTGCGGCATTGATGTTCCAGCCAATTCCGCTACCGGTTATCGGCCAGAAGGTCTATGCGAACCTGAACCATTTTACGCTGATGGCGGTGCCGTTTTTCTTTTTTGCCGCCGCCTTTATGGAACGGGGCGGATTGGTTCGCCGGTTGATCGGGTTGGCCAACGCCATGGTCGGACACTTCAAGGGCGGCCTGGGCATGACCGCCGTGTTGACCTGCATTTTCTTTGCCGCGATTTCCGGATCCAGCCCGGCGACGGTGGCCGCCGTCGGCAGCATCATGTATCCGGCCCTGTTAAAAGAAGGTTATTCGAGCCGCTATGCCGTTGGCGCGCTGGCGACCGCAGGGTCCATTGGTATTTTGATTCCGCCTTCCATCCCGCTCATCTTATATGGCTTCGTCACGGAAACATCGATCCCGGACCTGTTTATCGCGGGAATTATCCCTGGCTTAATTTATGGCGGGGCGATGATGTTGGCCGCGCGTCTGCTGGCCACGAAGGAAGATTACGAGTTGCGGGCGCGTCTCAATTGGGGAGAACGCAAGCAATCGATCCGCAGCAGCCTTCCGGCGCTGATGTTACCCTTGTTTATCGTCGTTGGTATTTACGGC
>JAOUPW010000005.1 GCA_029879665.1 Rhodospirillales bacterium
TCAGCTGAAAACCGGAAAGGGGCTGGCCGAAGGCTTCCCGTGCTTTGCTCCGGCTCACCGCTTCATCCAGGGCACGCCGCGCGAAACCCAGGGCGGCGGCACCGACGGTGGCGCGGAAAATATCCAAAGTCGCCATGGCGACTTTGAATCCGTCCCCCGGATTTCCAAGCATGTTCGCGGCGGGTACCCGGCATCCATCAAACCCAAGCGAGCCCAGGGGATGGGGTGCGATCACGTCGATGCGCTCGGTAACCTCAAGGCCTGGGGTTTCGGCGTCGACAACGAAGGCAGACAAGCCTTTGGCTCCCGGTGCTCCGCCGGTGCGGGCGAAGACGACGTAGTGATCGGCAAGACCGGCGTTGGAAATCCAGGTTTTGGCGCCGTCGAGCACGAAATCAGAACCGTCCTTGGTCGCCGTGGTGGTCATGGCGGCAACGTCGGAGCCGGCGCCGGATTCGGAAATGGCGAAGGCGGCGATGGTGGAACCATTGGCGACCATGGGCAAGTAACGCTGTTTCAACTCCTCACTGCCATATAAGGAGATTGGTCCCGAGCCCAGCCCCTGCATGGCGAAAGCGAAGTCGGCGAGGCCAGAGGTATAGCCGAGGATTTCGCGGCTGAGGCAAAGTCGGCGCACATCCAGCGGCCCGGCGCCACCGTAATCGCCGGGCACGCAGGCTTTCAGCCAGCCCGCTTCGCCCAGCATTGCAACCAGTCGGCGGCAGTGACCGTCCACCAATCCTTGTTCATGGCCGGGATCGCCCAAGGGCGAGATATTTTTCGCTGTCCACGCCCGCAAAGCCTGCGCGTGGTCCCGGTGTCCGTCGTCGAAAAACGGCCAGTCGAGGAAGGAACTGTCCACCATGTCGGCCTCCAGGGGGCTGTGGGTTTCTTCAGTTACCTTCGAACACCGGTTTTTCCTTGGCGACGAAGGCATGATAGGCGCGTTCGAAATCTTTGGTCTGCATGCAAATGGCCTGTGCCTCGGCCTCGATTTCAAGGGCCTGTTCGATACTGACGTTCCATTCCTGATGCAGGCATTTCTTGGTGATGCCATGGGCGAAGGTCGGCCCGGCGACCAGCTTACGTGCGGAATTTGTGGCTGCTTCGAGTGCGTTGCCGGAGGGCGTGACGCCGTTGAAGAAGCCCCATGCGGCGCCTTCCTCGGCACTCATGGTTCGTCCGGTGTAGAGAAGTTCCGAAGCCCGGCCCTGACCGATGATACGGGGCAGGATGGAACACGCGCCCATGTCGCAGCCGGCGAGGCCGACGCGAACGAAGAGAAACGCGGTCTTGGAGTCTTCGGCGGCGTAACGCAAATCGCTGGCCATGGAGATGATGGCGCCGGCGCCAACGCACACGCCTTCAACGGCGGCAATGATCGGCTGCGGGCAGTTGCGCATTTCCTTGATCAGGTTGCCGGTCATGCGGGTGAAGGCGAGCAGGCCTCCCATGTCCATCTTGACCAGCGGACCGATGATGTCGTGGACGTCGCCACCCGAACAAAAATTACCGCCGGCGCCGGTGATGACCACCGCCTTGACGTCGTCGGCGTACTGCAATTTGTGAAAGGTATCGCGCAGTTCGGCGTAGCTTTCAAAGGTCAGCGGGTTTTTGCGTTCTGGCTGGTTGAGGGTCACGGTGGCGACGCGGTCTTCGACGCTCCACATGAAATGTTCGGGCCGGAAATCGGCGCCTTTGAGGGTATACATGAGTCAAATACTCCCTTTTAAATTCAATTATCCATAGTGTCAGTCGACCATGGTCAGGCCGCCGCTGACGCTCAATACCTGGCCGGTGACGAAGCTGGAGGTGTCGTCGGCGAAGAAAAGGATAGCGTCGGCGATTTCTTCCGGTTTGGCGAATCGGCGCATGGGGGTCGCGCGTTTGAAGGCTTCAAGAAACTTTTCCGGCTCGGCGGCGAGCAGCGGGGTGTCCGTCGGCCCCGGACAGACGCAGTTGACGGTGACGTTGTATCGCGCCATCTCGCGGGCCAGTGACTTGGTGAAGGCGATGACACCGCCTTTGGCGGCGGAATAGACGGTTTCACCCAGGCTGCCGACACGACCGGCATCGCTGGCGATGTTGATAATCTTGCCGGACTCCCGCTCGATCATGCCGTCGATAAGAGCGCGGGTGACGGCGATTGGTCCCATCAGGTTGAGATCGACGATCTTGCGCCAGAATTCAGGCGTGTTTTTGACGAAAGGCTCGATATGTCCCCAGCCTGCGACGTTGGCGATGATGTCGACTCCCGGCTGCCAGGCAAGAGCCTGATCTCGAAATGCTTCGATGGAAGCCGCATCCGTAACGTCAATGGGAATATATTTTGCCGACATGCCCTCGGCGGTCATATCTGCGGCAGCCTTTTCCCCGGTCTCCTTGTTGATGTCGGCCAGCACCACATGGGCGCCGGCTCCGGCCAGCTTGCGGGCAGTGGCGTTTCCGATCCCCGATGCCGCGCCGGTCACCACCGCGACCTTGTGCTTGAGTGTCATGTATGGAGCTCCCTTTAATTTAGCTGGATACGTGGATTGAATGAGTATTCAATTGCAATTGAATACTCATTCAATTGCTGAAAAAAATCAAGCCAAATATGGAATTTTCAAGAATTTGAAGGGGTTTTCCGGGCCACCCCCCGGCGATGAAACTCAGGCCGGCGCCACTGTTTTCGTCAGCACCAGGGCCTGGTTGGGGGAGAAGCCGTTACGGGCAAGGAATCCCATAAGCCCAAAATTGTTCCATAGCACCCGGGTCTGCACCCGTTCCACGTGCAGCGCATCCAGATTGATCAGCAGTTGAGACAGCAATGCCGATGCGATGCCGTGATGGGCGAGACCGGGGTCAACGCCGAGGGTGTCGATCACCGCTGCCTGTTCGGTCTGGCCGAATTCGCCGAAATCGACCCGGGCCATGATGAAGCCAGCGAGGCGGTCGTCCACTTCGGCGACCAGCGAAACCCGAACCCCGGTTTCGCTCATGACTTCGTTGAGCTTGGCAATGTAATAGTCGCGCCGTTCACGGCCGACCAATTTTTTATCGAGCCGAACCATGGCATCGAGATCATTTTTGGTCATGGAACGGATCAGGATGCGGTCCCGGGAAAGTGCAGTGAAGTCATCGCCGCCCGGATCGCTGTGATCCAAGGCGCCGGCATCGGTCGGGTGAGTTGAAATTTCTGGATCGTGATTGGCGGTCATGGCGAGAAGGTCCCGTTCTTTCTGGTTTTGTCACAGATGGCGCGTGGCGGTCCGTTCCAACATTTGAAACGGCGCCAGACCGAAGCCGGTGGTGGAAAAGAAATGAAGCAAACCGCTGTTGTTCCAATCTACTTCCGTGCGTAATTCGTTAATCCCGCGTTTCCGCATGTAACCTTCCACGCCGTCGAGCAACTGGTGGCCAAGCCCCGTGTGCTGGCATTCCGGGTCGACGCCGATGACATCAAGAACAGCCACCCGGTGGTCATCGCCGTATTCGCCGTTTTGCAGGCGGGCGATGGCAAAACCGGCAAGCTCCCCGTCCGCTTCGACGGCAACGGCAATGAAGCCATTGGTATCGGCCAAAGCCGCTTCCAGGCGTTTTTCAAAGAATATCCGGCGTAACCGACCGCCGATGCGGCCGTCAATATCGACCACCTGGTCCAGATCTTCAGGTTTCAAGGGACGCAAAGCGCCAGCTGTAGGGGGGGTCATACAGGGACTCCTGAAAAAAACTTGCCTAAAACAATATTTCGGTACTTTAATGCATATTAAAGAAGAGGTCAAGGAAAACATGGAGTTTTCGGGCGCCCCGGGCCATCATCCGGAGGGAAACTCAGGAAAGAAAATAATGGACGTGAGCGAGATTACAAAACCGTATCAAGGCCCCCATCCGTTGACCGTCACCCACCGGGTGCGCTGGGGCGATTGCGACCCGGCAGGAATAATCTACACGCCCAAGGTGCTGGATTACGCCGTCGAACTGGTGGAAGTGTGGAACCGGGAAGTTCTGGGGGCAAACTGGATGAAACTTAATTTCGAGATGGGCATGGGAACGCCGACGGTGCGTGCCGAGGTGGATTTCATCTCACCGCCGGCGCCGGACCACGAGATTATTTCTGAAATCCGGGTGGAAAAACTGGGTAACAGTTCGATTACCTTTTTGATCAATGGACGCGACGAAAGCGGCGCGGAGATCTATCAAGCGCGACTGGTGTCCTGTCTTATCGCCCAACCGGATTTCAAGTCGATTCCCTTTCCCGATGAATTTCGCGCCCGTATTACAGCTTATCGGCAGGCTTGCGGCGATACCTGAAATCTTGTGAGTTATGGATAACTAAAGAGGACGCAATGGATCAGCAACAGTTCCAGACCCTGATGAAACCGGTGATGGAGATGATCGCGGGCCGCCCCGTCGATCAAGTCCTTGCCGATGAACTGAACAAAATTTTTTCCCCTGAAAGCGAGACCTTCAAGGCCATCGAGGCGGCCTGCATTGCGGCCATCGACGCCGGCTGGATGTGCGCCCACGGCGAAGACGGCCGCCGCTTCGGCCGGGTCATCGAACCGGCGCCCGAAACCCATGACCTCAGCGTCGATGTGGTGCAACTCCGCGATATCGTCGGTCCGCACCATTCCCATCCCACCGGCGAGATCTGCATGACCATGCCGGTGACCTCGGGCGCCCAATTCGACGGCGCCGGCGCCGGCTGGTGCGTCAACGAGCCGGGATCCGCCCACAGCCCGACGGTCACCGGCGGCGAGGCCCTGGTATTGTACCTGCTGCCGGAGGGAAAGATCGAATTTACCCGCTGAGCGAGAATAAAGGTCTGAATCTGAGCGGATAATAGGGAAAAGACCCTCAATGGGGTGTGGAAAAGAACCCCGGAAATGTCCTATAGTCCGGGGGTGGGACGCTTCCCTTGGAGGAGCTGCCAAGAGGTTTAAAATAGTCTGGGAAAACAATGAACTACGGGAGGATATTTATGAAAAGCCGTTTACTCTGGCTGGTGCCAGTTGCTGCCCTGTTGGCCGCACCTGCGGCCATGGCCAAAACCGTTAAAATCGGATTCGTCACAACGCTGACCACCGGGGCCGCCGTTATCGGTAACGACATGCGCGACGCCGTTGAACTGGCGCTCGAGGACATCGGCCACAAAATGGGGCCGGTCGACGTCGAGGTGATCTATGGAGACGACGAATTCAATCCACAGAAGGGCAAGCAGAAAACCGAAAAACTGATCAAGCGTGACAACGTGGATATCGTCGCCGGTTATATCTGGTCGCATGTTCTGATGGCGTCCGCCAGCACGGTTCTCGATGCCGGTAAGATTCTGATCAGTGCCAACGCCGGGCCGTCGCAGTTGGCGGGTAAAGGCTGCAACAAGAACTTTTTCAGCATTTCCTGGCAGAACGACCAGACCCCGATGGCCTTGGGCGAAGTGCTGAACCAGCGCGGTGTCAAAACTCTTTATGTTCTCGCTCCCAACTATGCCGCCGGCAAGAACATGGTCGCCGGCGTCGAGCGTACCTTCAAGGGAAAGTTGGTCGGCAAGGATATGACCAAATGGCCGACCCAGATCGACTGGTCGGCTGAATTCACCAAGGTCAAGGCTGCTAATCCGGATGCCGTATTTACATTTTATCCGGCCAAGCACGGTCCCGCCTTTATCAAGCAGTACCAGCAGGCAGGGCTAACCGGAAAGATCCCGCTCTATTCGGTCTATACGGTAGACTCGATTGGGCTTCCGCGTATGCAGCAAGCGAAGATGGAGGGCGTGCTCGGCACCTTCCAAACCCAGTTCTGGGGTCCAGATCTGGACGCGCCGCAGAACAAGAAGTTCGTTGACGGGTTCAAGAAGAAGTATGGCAAGTATCCGTCTTTCTATGCTGCCCAGGCTTATGATTCGATCTTTTTCATCAAATCCGCAGTCGAAGCAGTTAACGGCAATGTCAGTGATACCGCCGGTATGCGGGCAGCCCTGGAAAAAGCGGACTTCCCCTCGGTGCGCGGCAAGTTCTCCATGGGCAAAAACCATTTCCCCGTTCAGAACTTCTATCTGCGTGAGGTCGTGGTCGACAAGGACGGCAACTGGACCACCGCCATCCGTTCGACGGTGTATACAAATCATGCCGATACCTACGGCAAAGACTGCAAGATGTAAGTTGCGTCTTGTTTCAGAAAAAAACAGCGGGGGCGCGAAGGTGCCCCCGCTTCGCCGTAATTAAATCTTTTAAAGACTCGATCGAACCATGAACTGGATCCTGCTTGCCGAACAGTTTCTCAACGGCCTGCAATTCGGCATCCTGCTGTTTCTGCTTGCCGCTGGCCTGACCCTGGTGTTCGGGATCATGGACATGGTCAATCTAACCCATGGGTCATTCTACATGTTGGGCGCTTTTTTTTGCGCTACCTTCGCGGCCTGGACGGGTTCTTTTTTTATCGGCGTTATTCTTGCCTTACCGGTGACCCTGGCCGCCGGACTGTTCGTGGAATTTATCGCGCTCAGAACGCTCTATGAACGCGATCATCTGGATCAGGTGCTGGCGACCTTCGGCCTGATTCTCTTTTTCAATGAACTGGTGCAGGTGATCTGGCCCCTGGACGGCCTGTCCATCGCCCTGCCTAAATACCTGGACGGAGCCGTTAGTCTCGGCCTGGGCGTGACTTATCCCGTTTACCGCATGATGATCATCGCCGTCGGTCTGGCGGTGGCATTGGGCCTGTATCTGTTGGTCAGCAAATCCCGCATAGGTATGTTGATCCGCGCCGGCGCGTCCAATCGGGTTATGGTCGGTGCGCTGGGCATCGATATCAAGAAATTGTTCACCCTGGTTTTCGGCCTCGGTGCGGCGCTGGCCGGCCTCGCCGGAATGATGATCGCCCCTATTCTCGGCGCTACCAGCGGCATGGGCGAACAGATCCTGATCCTTGCATTCGTGGTCATTGTCATCGGCGGCATCGGCTCCATCCGCGGCGCCTTTATCGCTTCCATCCTGGCCGGGGTCATCGATACGATGGGACGGTCCTTCCTGGATGTATTTCTGCTTACCTTCATGCCGGCCAACGCCGCTGAGGCCGCTGGTCCGGCGCTGTCGTCCATGCTGGTCTACATTCTCATGGCCGTGATTCTGTTCTTTCGCCCTCAGGGCTTGTTTCCCCCGCGGAGCGGTTGAGCCATGGATTTAAAGAAACTCACAAGCCGGCGTTCCGTTTTTACGATTTTCGTACTTGCGCTGTGCGCCTTGATGCCGGTCATCGCGCCGGTCATCGGCGAGCCTTACTTCTTGGAAGTGTTCATGCGCATCATGATCTGGGCGATCGCGGCTATCAGCCTCAATCTAATCCTGGGGTACGGCGGCATGGTTAGCTTCGGCCACGCGCTCTTTCTCGGCGTCGGCGGTTACACGGTCGGAATTTTTGCATACTACGACATATTCAACGGCTTTATTACCTGGCCGCTTGCGCTTCTGTTCAGCGCCATCATCGGGCTGATCATCGGCGCCATCTGTCTGCGCACCCGGGGCCTTTACTTCATTATGATCACGCTGGCGTTCGCGCAGATGATCTATTACTTGGGCGTCAGCGTCGAGGAATACGGCAGCGACGACGGGTTGATCATCTACGGCCGCAGCGAATTCATTTTCGATTTCGCCGGCGTGAGCTGGGAGCTGGATATCGGCAACCAGATGGTCTTTTATTATCTGGTGTTCGTTATTCTGCTGGCCTGCCTGTATTTCACCCACCGTCTGATCAACTCCCGCTTCGGCATGGTCATCCGTGGCGTTAAATCCAACGAAAGCCGTATGCAGGCGATCGGTTTCAACACCTATCGCTACAAGCTAGCCTGTTTCGTCATTGCCGGCGTCATGTGCAGCTTGGCCGGCGTGCTCAGCGCCAACGCGGAAAAATTCGTCAGCCCCGACATGATGTACTGGACCAAATCCGGCGAACTGATCTTCATGGTGGTTCTCGGCGGCATGGGCAGCCTGTTTGGCCCCGTCGCGGGAGCCCTCGTTTTCCTGATGCTTTCGGAAATCCTATCCAATCTGTGGGAAAACTGGAACCTGATCTTCGGGCCGTTCCTGGTGCTGGTAGTGCTCTATGCCCGTTACGGCATCGACGGCTTGCTGGAACGATCCGGGCCGAAGGCGAAGGAGTCCGCCAATGACTGAGGTCATGGTCACGGTCAATGGGCTGAGCAAGTCCTTCGGCGGCATTACCGCCACCGATAATGTCAACCTGGAAATTCTCAAGGGTGAAATCCACGCCATCATCGGCCCCAACGGCGCCGGCAAGACCACCTTGATCTCGCAATTGACCGGTGGCCTCAAAGTGGATAAGGGCAGCATCCGATTTCAGAACACAGACATCACCAACCTGCCGCCTTATGCGCGCTCCCGTCTCGGGTTGGCGCGGTCCTTTCAGATTACCAGCGTTTTTCATGACCTGAGTGTGCTTAACAACGCCTCCCTGGCAGTCCAGGCCCATATCGGGCACTCCTACAGGTTCTGGAAGCCGGCGGAAAAAGATCCGGAGATCACGGTTCCTGCGATGGAGGCTCTGGCCCGAGTCGGGCTCGAGGCCCGCGCCCACACGCTGACCCGCAGCCTGTCCCACGGCGAGCGTCGGCAGCTTGAAATCGCCATGGCGCTGGCGACAAAACCGAAGATTTTGTTTCTGGACGAACCCATGGCCGGCATGGGCGTGGATGAATCGGCGCGCATGGTCGAAATCCTCCGCACGCTCAGGGGGGAAAACACCATTTTGCTGATCGAACACGACATGGACGCGGTGTTTGCCCTGGCCGACCGGATTACGGTTCTGGTTTACGGTCGGGTGATTGCTTCCGGATCGCCGGAAGAAATCCGTGCTGACGCCGAGGTCCGCCGGGCCTATCTGGGGGACGAGAGCTGAGATGCTGAAGATCGAAGCCATTGACAGTTATTACGGCTCGAGCCAGATCCTGTTCGCCTTGAGCCTGGAGGTTGGCGAAGGCGAAGTGGTGACCCTGATGGGCCGTAACGGTATGGGTAAGACCACTACCGTCAATTCAATCATGGGCATCGTCAAGGTCCGGGCAGGCGAAATCCTGTTCGAGGGAGAACCGATCCGCGGGCTACCGTCCTACCGGATCGCCAAGGCCGGAATCGGTCTGGTGCCGGAAGGGCGACAGATCTTTCCCAACCTGTCGGTGATGGAAAACCTGATCGCGACCGCGGCCAACCGTAGGGGCCGCGCCGATCCCTGGACGGCGGAGCGCGTCTTCGAGTTGTTTCCCCAGCTTGCATCGCGGCGCAACAGTCCCGGGAGCAATCTTTCGGGCGGTGAACAACAGATGCTGGCGGTCGGCCGCGCACTGATGACCAATCCCAGGCTGTTGATTCTGGATGAGGCGACCGAGGGGCTGGCGCCGCTGATCCGCGACGAGATCTGGGCCTGCCTGGAACGGTTGAAGGGGGAAGGGCAGTCGATCCTGGTGATCGACAAGAACGTGGACCACCTGGCCCGCATCGCCGACCGCCATTACATCATCGAAAAGGGCTGCGTCATGTGGCAGGGGGATTCAAGCGCGCTGCTTGCCGATCCCGGAATCTTGCATCGCTATCTGGGGGTTTAGGCCAGCCCCATCTGGCTGAGCGCCGCTCGGGTCAGCGGGCTGGCAGGGGCGGTGAAGTCATCAAGTATGGTGAAATGGTTGAGACCTGGGCGTTCCATTATTTGGGCGTCGGCGCCCTGGTTTTTCCAGGCGGCGTGCAACTCGCCGCTCTGGCGGTGGTATTCGTCGCTTTCCGCTCCGCCGTAAGCCAGTACCAGCGGTGCCGGGGTTGCTGGCGAAAGATACAATGGGCTGTTCCGCCGGGTGGTGTCGGGATTGAGTCCCAGGGTTCCATTCAGGTAACTGAGCCGAATGGGTTCCAGATTAAACAGGCCGCTTAAAGAGATGCCTCCCTTAACGGCATCGTTAGGCAGGTTGGCCTCATTCGTCCAGCCCGCCGCCATCAGCATGGCCACCAGATGGCCGCCGGCGGAATGGCCGGAAACGTAAATCTTATCCCGATCGCCGCCATAAGATGCGGCGTTGTGATAGGCCCAGGCCACGGCGGCACGGCAGGCGCGCACCAGTTCATCCATGCCGACGGCGGGGATAAGCGGGTATTCCACAACCATAAATACCGCGCCGGCGGACGTGAACACCGGCGCCAGGAAGCTGTATTCGCTCTTGTCGCGGCTCGACCAGTAGCCGCCGTGAAAAAACAAATGCACGGGCGCGCCGCTGCTTGAGCCATCAGGGCGGAAGACGTCAAGCCGTTCCGCACGCCCACTGCCGTAGGCAATGTCCAGATCCCCCGCGAACCGTTCCCGCGTCTTCAGGCTTTCCGCCTGCCAGCGTTCGACGAAGCTGGCGAATTCGGGCACCGCAGCGCGGTTGTTATACTGGGTATCCAGGGCTTCCTGGGTGTAGGTGCGATAAACGGGGGATGAAGTCATGATTAAGTTCTCCGCCGGGCTCAGGACCGCCAGAAGCCGTCCTTGTCAATCGCGTGGAGCGCGTCCAGCTCTTCCCGGCTGGGCGGCGGCGTTTCCGCCATCCCCGGCATGTCCTTGAGGTTCCATCCGGTATGTTCGCGCACTTCTTCCGCCGTATGTTCGGGGTGAACGGAAGCAAGGTGCAACTCGTGATCGTCGCCATGAGGACGCAGAATGGCGCGGTCGGTGATCACCGCCGCCGGTCCGCCGGCGATCCCGGCTTCAGTCCGGCCGGTGCCGCCGTTTAGGTATCCCGGCGAGGTGACGTAGTCGACCCGTTCCACCAACCGCCGTTTTTCATGGTTCATGATCGCCAGCAGACGTTTTGACATGGCGGCGATATCCGCCGCCCCGCCGGATCCCGGCAGCTTGACCTCGGGGTTTCCGAAGTCGCCGATATAAGATGTATTGATGTTGCCGTAGCGGTCGATTTCGGCGCCGCCGATAAACCCGGCGTCGACACGGCCGCGCTGCAACTGGCTCATCACCGGCACCAGGCCCGAGGTCCAGGCGGCGTTTTCCTGATTGGGTGGATCGCTCATGGTGTAAAGCATGCCGTCTGCGGGGGCGTAGCGGGCGATGCCGCATTCGAACAGGCCGACGGCGTTGGGCGCATGGGTCAGCCGCGCCACGCCGTAGGCAGTGATCGGCAGCCGCATGCCGACGAAGATAACTTCACCGTCCCGGATTTCGCGGGCGGCGGCGACGATCATCAACTCCTGAATGGAATAGTTGGCCATGGCGTCAGGCCGCCGCAAAGTTGGTTTCGGCGGCGGGCGCCGACCGTTTGACCTTGAGGTCGTCCAGGGCGCCGCCAAGTTTTTTCAGGTAGGCGGCATGATCGGGAACGTTCAGCACCCAGTCGTCCAACCATTCGAGGAATCCGTCCCGGGTGCGGGAGCGGGCGTGATAGTCGTTGAAGAAATTCGAATCCCGCCGCCAGCGCCCGGTCATGGGCGCCGGGTGAACGCCTGCCGGCACATGGCATACGGCGGTGACCAGATAGCCCGGCACCATCACCCGGCTGGGGTCCGACAAAATAACCTGGGGTTCGACGATTTCGTCGGCCAGCAGAATAATTTTTTCCGCCGCCAAAGCAGCTTCCCTGGTCACCCCGGTGCTGCCCCAGTGGTGGTGGTTGCCGGCGGTGTCCGCGCGTTGTACCGGCAGGATGGCGACATCCGGAATGATGGGCGCCACCAGAACAACCTTTTCGCCCGCGTGAAAGGGATTTTCCGTCTGGATGAAGTTTGGATTGGATTTAAGGATGTCGGAGCCGAGAATGGATCGCGTTGGTGCGTAGGGCATGCCGTAGGCGCCGGCCATCAACGCCATGCCGAGAGAAAAATTAGAATAATCATGGACCATAATGCCGTGAGGTTCGTTTTTTTCGAAGGCCCGCCGGTAATTATGACCGAGCCCGCCGGAAACGTTGCCGACCCAGGCGCCGGTAACTTCGGCGCAGCAGCCAGCACCGATCAGCATGTCGGCCGAAGCATCGGATATGGGCGCGATCAGGTTGAGGCCCTTGATGCCCTGGCGGATGATTTCGTAGGTCGCGGCAAAGGGAATATCGGCTTCCAGATTTGCGCCCGTGACGACACTGGCGCCGTCAACCACATGTTTGGCGATGGCATCAGAGAGGCTTACCAGCTTATCCGGCATGTCGTTTCCTATCCTGTTTTTCCTGAGATGTTCAGCGCAGCTTGAAACGCTGGATCTTTCCGGTCGCCGTTTTCGGCAGATCTTCGATGAATTCGATCCAGCGGGGATACTTGTATTTAGCGAGCCCGTCCTTGCAGTGTTGAATTAGTTCCTCGGCCATGGCATCGCCAGAGTCGGAGGCGTTATTGAGGACGACATAGGCTGCCGGTTTGGTCAGGCCGTTTTCGTCGTCGCGGCCGATGACGGCGGCTTCCAGCACCTTGGGATGTTCGATCAGTCGGGCTTCGATTTCGAAGGGCGAACACCAGATCCCGCCGACCTTCAGCATGTCGTCGCTGCGGCCGCAATAAAAGAAATAACCGTCTTTGTCTTTGATGTAGGTATCGCCGGTGTTGAGCCAGCCGTCGACCATGGTCTCGGCGGTTTTTTCCGGGTTGTTCCAATAATAACGGGCGGCGGAATCTCCCCGGATCATCAACTGGCCGCTGTCACCGGCGGCGACTTCATTGCCGTTTTCGTCGACGACTTTGGCGTCGTAGCCGGGTACCAGTCGTCCGGTGGCCCCTGGCTTGACGTCGCCGGGCCGGTTGGAAATGAAAATGTGAGTGGCTTCGGTTGAACCGATGCCGTCGAGGATATCAAGCCTGACTTTTTCCCGCCAACGGCGCAGGATATCCGGCGGCAATCCCTCGCCGGCGGAGACGCAGATGCGCAACGAAGACAGATCGTGATTTTTTTCATCCAGCGCCTTGAGTTGCGCTGCGTACAGCGTGGGAACGCCAAAGAAAAAAGTGGGCTTGAATTTTTCAATAACCTCGAAGGTGGAGTCCGGCGTTGGCGGACCCGGCAGCAGAACCGCCGAGGCGCCGACCCAAAGCGGAAAAGTCATGGCGTTGCCCAGGCCATAGGCGAAAAACAATTTGGCGGCGGAAAAGCTGATATCGTCTTCACCCATACCGAGGACCCCGACGGCATAAAGCTCGGAGGCCACCACCATGTCGCGGTGGGTGTGCACGGTGCCCTTGGGCTTGCCGGTGGTGCCGGAGGAATAAAGCCAGAAGCAGTCTTGTTCGGCCGTGGCCGGCATCGGTTTCAGCGCCGTGGCCGCATCCGCCATCAGGGAAAAAAGCGACTTGCCGTCGCCTTCGGAGGGAAAGGCATGGGCGGGTGCGTGCGCGGCGGCTTCGAGTGCCGGTTCAACCTCTCCCGCGAATTCGGGCGAATAGACAACGCTGGCACAGCCCGAGTCCTCGATCATGAACTGGTAGTCCTTGGCCTTGAGAAGCGTGTTTAACGGCACCGGGACGATACCCGCCTTGATCGCCCCCCAGAACAGGTACATGAATTCGGGCGCATCCTTGACGATCATCAGCACCCGCTCCCCGGAGCCAATGCCAAGCGCCAGGAGGGCGTTGCCCGCCCGGTTGACGCTTTCGGCCAATTCGCCATAGGTGACTTCGCCGCCAACCGTGGTGCGCATCATGACCTTGGCGCTACGGCCTTCGTCCAGATGGCGGTCGATGAACGGCACGACGACGTTGAAATTATCGGCGAAAGCTAAGGTGGCCGGAGAACCCGACCGGTCGACGGTGACGGTATGGTCTTGCATGAGATATCCTCCCTGAGCGTCCCTGATGGGGCTCGTTCCCGCCGGATCTATTTATTTAGAACCGTTATAGTTTGCTGTATTTCTTGGGGTTATTTTCCCTTGTCACGGACCTTGCATCAAGTGGTTATGGCCTCGGTTCAGGTGATATCCAGGAACAGGTCCGCCAGGGGTTCCGGCCGGGGCGTAATGCCCTGTTGGTGGGACCAGCGCACCTGGGTCTCGAAGGTCACCCGGTTGGGTTCCAGGCCATAAGGCCAGAAATCCCGGCCCATCAGTTCCATGGTCGATTCCGTCTCCGCCACCAGCCACGGCAGGGTCACCGCCAGTGCGTCCAGGTCCGTGAGCCGGGGCAGACAGGCGGCCTTGGCGTCGGCGAAGGCCTTGAAGATGCGCCGCTCGATGCCGGGATCGGCTTGGAGCAGGCGCTCATGCACGCCGATCACGTGCATCACCGGGAAAACGCCGGTGCGGCGGAAATAATCCTGTTCCAGCGGGCGGAAATCGGGAAACAGGCGGTGGACGCGGGGATGGCGCTCAGTGAACACCGCCGGGTCGCGGTAGGTGATGATGGCGTCGATGCCGCCGCTGATCAGCAGACCGCCCAGGGTTTCGTCGCCGGCGATGGCTTCGATCTCGACCCCGGGCGGCGGTTCCATGGGCAGGTAGGTCAACCCGCCCGGGGTATCGACGCCGCCGGTGCGCCAGCGCACGTCTTCCACGCGCACGCCGTATTCGTCGGCGAGCATGCCGCGCACACAAAGTCCCCGGGTGAAATGATAATTGGGAATACCGACCAGACGGCCCTTGAGGTCCTCCGCCGTCTCGATGCCGGAGTCTTCACGCACGTAAATGGAATTGTGCGGAAACACCCGGGACAACGGGACCGGCAGGGCGCGGTAGGGCCACTCGCCCCGGGCGCGGGCCAGCAAATAGGTGCTGAAGGACATTTCGGAAATATCGAAAGCCTGTTCGGTGAACAGGCGCTTGAAGGTTTCCGGCGGCGCCAGATTGAGATAGTCGACCGTGTAGCCCTCGATTTCGACCGCGCCGGTCTTGAACGCCAGGATTCGGTCGTAATCGCCGCTGCAGATGGTGATCGGACTTGGCATTTTTTCCGCTTTTTTGAAATGTTATGTGCCGCGGGTGTT
>JAOUPW010000229.1 GCA_029879665.1 Rhodospirillales bacterium
CCACGCGAATAGGCTCCTGCAACGCCTTGAAAGGTGAGCGGCCGAACAAATTAGAAAACGGGGATCGTGTTGCCATAGGCAATACCTCATTAATCCGTTAAAAACACAAAAGCACCATCACGAACGAAACATGAGGCGCAATATGTCAGAAACTATTTTCGGAAAATCCTGACATCGGACTCGCTTTCATCCATTATATCCTGCTTATAATCTGAGCCCAGCATGTAACGAATGTGTAGGCAAAGTGCAATAATTTACAATTAATCGTGGACAATAGGCCGTTTATGCCCCTGTTTCGGCCCCGGAACCCGGCGGATTTTCAATGGCTGTCTCGGATAAATTTAAGCTAATCGAAATCAATGAGTTGCAGCTCATCAAGGGCATCCGCTTCCCAAAGGGATATCGGTTCAGGCAATTTATCATTACCGGCATCCCGGGATCGGGAAAATCTACGCTGGTCGCCAAGCTCGGCGGTTGGCCGGAAGAAGGATATATCGATCTTGCCGCCCGGGACTGGTGGCGCGCGCGGGACCTGACCTACCGGCCGCGTGAAGTTCATATGGGGCTCCCTTTTCGAGGCCATGACGAATCCCTGACTGTCTTCGACGAGGCGTTTCTCGAATCTCCCACGCCGCTCAAACTTGATTTTTCCCGCTTTCAAATTCCTCCCACTAAACGTTGGTTCTTTTCCGTTGACTGGCGGAATTATTTTGTTTTCGAGTTTCTTTTGCCCCCGGCGGAAAAGATTTTTTCCTGGCGAAAAAAACGTTCCCGGCACGGCCTGTACCGGGTGGACAAAAACCTGACATTGGAAATGGTAAAACGGCAATCGGAAACATTGCTGAAAGCGGCGCATCATCTTCATCGCAACGGAATGGACGTTTACATTCGCAGTGATTTCGATGGGCCGCCAAAACGGTTCCAGGAAAAACCCGGACGGGTGATTGCGGCGGAACATGCCGAAACCGACTCCTTGCCTGCTTGGAAAATGGCCCTTAGGACTCTTCTGTCGCCGTTTGAGGCCCGCAAACGAATTACGCCCACCCCCGAACCGCATGCGTTACAGGGTCAGTGCCGGATCTTATCGGAAGGCGAACCCTTCCAGATCCGGATTGGCGCCCAGGTACTTCACTTTTATCCCGACGAACCCTTGGCCGGCGGTGTCGCTGCAACGTCTACGGAATGGATTGTCCTTGATCCCGAAAAATATTTTTCCGAGGTGACGGGCTATGCCCGGATTAAACCCGGCAAGCCGGTCCTGTTCGGAGGGGAAAACAAATCGATCAACACTCTCTTCCGCTTCCCGGATGAATTTTCCAAGCGGCAATTCAGAGCAGGCAACATCAAAGGAGAAGTGGTCCTGACCATTCTCGACGAAACGAATAAGGTTCTGCTTTCGGCTTTGGAAGCCCCGGAAGCCGTCGAACGCCTTACCTCCCTACGGCAGCGAAATCTTGATCGGATTAGGGAAATATACGGCGGCCCGATCCGGCATCTTTCCCCCACCGACGCCCTGGAAACCATCAAGAGCGTCAATACCATTCTTAAAACGGCCCGCCACCGGCCCCATAACTGGGAGGATGCGCCGGGAGCCATTATTGAACTGTCCGAACACTTCACCCCGGTAATCATCGGAGACCTGCATGGCAATGTAGACAACCTTCTCAAGATTCTGATTGAAGGCAGTTTGTTGGATGGCCTCGACAAGGGAGAGGCCGGCCTGATCTTTTTGGGAGACACGATTCATCCGGAATCCGATGACCATTTGGAAGACATGCATGATTCCGTTCTCACCCTTGACCTGATTTTCAAACTGAAAATCCGCTTCCCCTGGAACGTTTTTTACATCCGCGGCAACCACGAAAGCTTTTCGCCGGATGTGGGCAAAGGTGGCGTTCCGCAAGGACTTCTCTTGCGGCAACTTTTCAAAAAAATGCGCGGAGAGGAGTACGTTGAGGAAGTCGAACTCTTTTTCAAGCAACTTGCCTTTATTATCAAGGCCAAGGATTTCATCGCTTGCCACGCAGCGCCGCTACGCGAGAAGGTATCTTATGAAACCCTGGTGGATCTACGCATGTATCCCGGATTTCGTTATCAGCTGGTTTGCAATCGGCTGAAACGCCCCAACCATCCCTCCGGATACACCCGGGGAGATATCAAGCGATTCCGCAACAGCCTCGGCGTGGATAAAAGCACGCCCCTGATTGTCGGCCACAATCCGTTGACCAGCAGTGAATCCTGTTGGATGGATGCGGGTGATATCCATAACCATCACATTGTTTACAGCGCCCATCCCGATACCGTAGGCGTCCTGATCGGTATCGGCGGAACATTTGTGCCCCAGGAATACAGGGCGGAGCCGCTGGCCAGGCCGACCCAAAAGCCCTAACCTTCGCAAAGCCTCAAATAAAGAACCGCAAGATTGAATTTTCAGGGCTACGGCAATAGCATGCTTCTTCAATTGTCATGGAGCCATCGCATGCTGAGCGTTAAACGCCTGTCTTACGAAGACGCCCTCATCCTTTTGAAGGCCGCAGAAAAGAAAGCACGGAAAATCGGGGTCCGCATGTGCATCGCCGTGGCGGATGAATCAGGAAACCTGATCGCCTTTCAGAAAATGAACGACAGCAAAGTCCTGAGCGTGACCCTGGCCCAGGATAAAGCCTTCACCGCTGCCATCGCTAAACGGGGGACCCACGAATATAACGAACTGTGCGTACCCGGCAGCCTTGTTTTCGGCATTCATACTTCTTTGGGTGGGCGCTTTGCCATCGTCGGCGGTGGATTGCCGGTAATCGTTGAAGGCGACGTGGTTGGCGGCATCGGCGTGTCCGGCGGCGCGCCTGAACAGGACATCGAATGCGCCCAAGCCGGTCTGGACGCCTTTGCAAAGGTTTGAGAGCGCGGAAAATTGCTGAGGGCGAGCCGGTATATACCTAAGGCCGTTCCGGATTGATCGAACCCATTTGAAGGGCCATATCAATCTTGATCCGCACTGAAGATATGCTACAACCCCTGAAAACTGGCGAATATCTGTTTTCGCGTCCCCAATTCTGTCCGGAGCCTGAGGCTTATGAGCAAGAAACCCGTCATCCTGGTCACCCGTAAACTGCCGGACGCCGTCGAAGACCGCCTGAAGCGTGACTACGAACCCATGCTCAATCCCAATGACACCCTCTATTCCGCCGACGAGATCATCAAAATGGCATCAAAGGCCGACGCCATTCTGCCCTGCCATACCGAAAAATTTACCTCGGAGGTAATTGCGCGACTTCCGGACAGCATCAAGGCCATCGCCAATTTTTCCGTCGGCGTCGATCATGTGGACCTGCAAGCGGCCCGGGACAAGGGTCTCATCGTCACCAACACCCCCGATGTGCTGTCGGATGCGACCGCGGAAACCGCCCTGCTCTTGCTCCTGGGCGCGGCGCGGCGCGCCGGCGAGGGCGAAGCCCTGGTCCGCCAACAGCAATGGAAAGACTGGAGCCCCAGCTTCATGGTCGGCGTTCAGGTGACGGGCAAGCGCCTCGGCATCGTCGGCATGGGCCGGGTTGGCCAAGTGGTGGCCAGGCGGGCTCGTGGTTTCGACATGAATATCCATTATCACAACCGCTCCCGCCTGAGCCCGGACCTGGAAGACGGCGCCACCTTTTATGACCAACTTGACGATCTGCTGCCGCACTGTGAATTCCTGTCCCTTAACTGCCCCAACACGCCCGAGACCGTAGGGCTGCTTAATGCCGAGCGGATCGCGCGGCTGCCCGACGGCGCCATTGTCATCAATACCGCGCGCGGCACAGTGGTCGATGACGAGGCCCTGATCGCGGCTTTGAAATCCGGCAAACTGGCGGCCGCCGGCCTGGATGTTTTCAACAACGAACCGGACATTCACCCTGCGTACCGATCCTTGAAAAATACCTTCCTGCTGCCTCACATTGGCAGTGCCACCCGGGAAACCCGGAACGCCATGGGTTTTCGCGCCCTGGACAATCTGGACGCCATTTTCGCCGGCCGGGAACCGGGCGATCGGGTTGCCTGAAAATTGGAAATTTCGATTATCCCAGACCCCGCCTTGCATTTGAGAAATTACCTTGCTCAACTCTTAATAATGAACATTCATCGAAGGTAACAATATTGCGCGAAGCCCTTTGATCCCGGAAAAACCTTGCGGCAGAGGGCATAAATGCGGAATATGCGCACATGTGGAAGTCATGCTTGGATCAATTTCCAGGGTGACATCATCGGGAACGGTTCAGGACTTAGAAAACCATAAGTAACCGGTTGGGACGTTCTGGCGAAAATAGAAACCGGGGACTATCCCCGAAACAATCCTGTGGGAGGATCTTTTTAATATGAAAAAAACAGACAAACTCATTGCCGATCCCAAAAGTGAAAAGGGCAAGGCTTCTCGCCGTAAATTCCTGAAAGCAGGCGCTGCGGTTACTGCCGGGGGCGCCGCCACCTTGGCGATGCCGAACATTGCAACGGCCGCACCGACGGTCCTGAAGGTTCAGGCCGCATGGGGCGGCGGTATTTTCCTTGAAAATGCCAAAAGCTATGTTGACCGCGTACATGCCATGGCCGGCAAGGATCTTAAAATTGAT
>JAOUPW010000006.1 GCA_029879665.1 Rhodospirillales bacterium
CCCGTTTCCAGCCCCCCGGGGTCCGGCTACCTGCGTCATTGCGCCGGGTCCAGATGCGATCCTTGAAACTTTTCAGGAAATGCGCCCGCACCGTGGGATCGTTGATGCGCCGCGTCAGATCTTCGAGTCGTTTCTGAAGCGCGGCGCGGTCTTCCGGGGTAGTGATCATGCGGCCCCGGGTTTCCATCTGCCACAACACATCAGACAACGGAATCGCCTTCGCCAGCACCCTGGACATTTCTTCCGCGCCGGCGCGCCGGATCAGGGTGTCGGGATCATCGCCGGCCGGAAGTTCGGCGATGCGGAGCGAATAGCCGGGCTTGAGCAGGGGCAGCACCCGTTCCGCCGCGCGGCCGGCGGCCCGCGCCCCGGCGGTGTCGCCGTCGAAACAGAGCACGGGTTCGCGCACGATGCGCCACAGTTCCATGATCTGTTCTTCCGTCAGCGCCGTGCCCAAAGGCGCGACGGCGGTCAGGAAGCCCGCCTGATGGAGCGCGATCACGTCCATGTAGCCTTCGCTGACCACGGCTTCGCCCTTGGCCCGGATTTCCTTGCCGGCCAGGGACAGGGCGTAAAGCGTACGGCCCTTGTGAAACAATGGAGTTTCCGGCGAGTTTAGATACTTGGGTTCGCCGTCGCCGAGAATGCGCCCGCCGAAGGCGATGACGCGGCCCCGCCGGTCGGTGATGGGAAACATGATGCGGCCGCGAAACCGGTCGTAAGAATCCCGTCCGCTATCTTCCGGGCGGATCAGCAGACCGGCTTCGATCATTTGCCCTTCGGAAATGTTTTCCCGCGCCAGGGCGGTTTTCAGGAACCCGCGGCTGTCGGGCGCGAACCCCAGGCGGAATCGCGTGAGGGTTTCATCGCCGAGGCCCCGGCCTTTCAGGTAGTTTAGCGCCGGCCGGCCTTCGGGCATGCGCAGGGTTTTCTCATAGACTGCCGCCGCCTGTTCCATCACATCATAGAGGCTCTGATTGCGCAGGGCCCGTTCGCGTTCCTGCGGCGTATCCACGGGAACTTCCATCCCGGCGTCGCCGGCCAGGCGTTCAACCGCTTCCGGGAAGCTCAGGCCTTCGGTCTGCATGACGAAATCGAAAGCGCTGCCGTGGGCGCCGCAGCCGAAACAATGATAAAACCCCTTTTCCTCGTTGAGCGTAAACGACGGGGTCTTTTCCTTGTGAAAGGGGCAGAGCCCCAGATGCTCGTGACCTTTGCGAGTCAGCTTGACGCGGCGGGATACAACTTCGGCCAGGCCGGTGCGGGCGCGAAGCTCATCCAGGAACTGGGGCGTAAAGGCCATGCGGAGATACTTTCGGATATACCGAGATTAATTACGGCTGAAGGCCGCTATTTTAACAGAGCCGAGTGTAGGGCCATTCCGGCAGGCCGAAAACGTTGCAAAGCGGGGATAAGTCGTCTTTTCTCCGTCCCCCCGTTCCGGGAAAATACGCGAATCGGCCAAATAGGCAGGAAGTCGGCAGGAGAATCAGCCCAGTTGGGCCTTGACCATGGGACCGGCCTTGGAAAAATCCATCTTGCCGGCGTAACGGTCCTTGAGCACTCCCATGGTGCGGCCCATGTCCTTGAGCGACTGGGCGTTCAGTTCCTTGATCACACCTTTAATAGCGGACGCCATTTCTTCTTCGTCCATCTGCTCGGGCAGGAAACCTTCAATGATTTCGATTTCCTCGGCTTCCTGTTGGGCCAGTTCGATCCGGCCGCCCTTTTCATACATTTCGATACTTTCGCGGCGCTGCTTGATCATGGATTGCAGCATGGAAAGGATTTCGGCGTCGTCAACGCCGTCGGAATTGCCCTTGCCCCGGGCCGTGATATCCCGGTCCTTGAGCGCGGCCAGGATCAGGCGGACGGTGGAAACGGTTCGCGCATCCTTCGTCTTCATCGCCGCCTTCAATGCATCGCCGAGTTGATCGCGCAACATCGTCGTTCTCCCTCAGAGCTTCGCTTATTGATGATTTTTTTCAGGGAGCAAAGACGTTAACGAAAAAAGGTTAAAAAGGCAAATACTCTGATTAGAGCAACATATTGAAATATAATGATTTTTCATCCACAGACTGAAATACGCCCCCCTTGACGGCGGAGCCTGATTTGCTTAATAAAGCGCCAACCGTTGCGACTTTTATAGCAAAACCGCGGTTACCCGAACCGGGCTCCTTCTTTTCAGGATCAGCCACATATGGCCGAAGCCACGTCCACCGCCGCGCCGCCCACCCAGGGGGCGCGTTCTTTTTGCGCGCCGGAAGTAAAGCCGGAAGGCGCGACCGCGGCGCTGATTCTGGCCGACGGCAGCGTATTTTGGGGCCGGGGCGCCGGCGCCGAAGGCGTGAACGTCGGCGAGGTCTGTTTCAACACCTCGATCACCGGCTATCAGGAAATCCTCACCGATCCGTCCTACGCCGGCGAGATCATCACCTTCACCTTCCCCCACATCGGCAACGTCGGCACCAACCCGGAAGACATCGAGACCGTGACCCCGGCGGTGCGGGGCTGCGTGCTGCGCACCGACATCACCGATCCTTCCAACTGGCGGGCGGCCAAACATCTGGACGCCTGGCTCAAATCCATAAACCTGATCGCGGTCACCGGCATCGACACCCGCCAACTGACCCGGCGAATCCGGGACGGGGGCGCGCCCAACGGGGTGGTGGTCCATGCCGCCGACGGCGCCATCGACGTCGCCGAAATGGTGGAAAAGGCCAAAGCCTGGCCTGGGCTGGAAGGTATGGACCTGGCGAAAGAGGTCACCTGTGCGCAATCCTCCACCTGGGACGAAGCCCAATGGACCCTGGGGCAAGGTTACGCCACCCAGACCGCGCCCACCCGCCACGTGGTGGCGGTGGATTTCGGCGCCAAGCTCAACATCCTGCGCTGCCTGGCGGCATCGGGGTGTAAGGTCACCGTGGTCCCGGCGACGGCGTCCGCCGACGAAATTATGGCCCACCGGCCCGACGGGGTGTTTCTGTCCAACGGCCCCGGCGACCCGGCGGCGACCGGCATCTACGCCGTGCCCATGATCCAAGGACTGCTGGAAAAAAATATTCCTATCTTCGGCATCTGCCTCGGCCATCAGTTGCTCGCCCTGGCCGTGGGCGCCACCACCGCCAAGATGCACATGGGCCACCGCGGCGCCAATCATCCGGTTAAGGATTTGCTGACCGGCCGGGTGGAAATCACCAGCCAGAACCACGGTTTCGTGGTGATGCGCGAAAGCCTCCCCGCCCATGTGATCGAAACCCACACCTCCCTGTTCGACGGCACGCTGGAAGGCATCCGCGTCGAGGGCCGCCCCGCCTTCTCCGTGCAGTACCACCCGGAAGCCTCCCCGGGCCCGCAGGACAGCCATTACCTGTTCGCGCGGTTCATGGAGATGATTGAGGGAACGGCCTGACCCATGCCCAAACGCACCGACCTTAAATCCATCCTCATCATCGGCGCCGGGCCGATCGTCATCGGTCAGGCCTGCGAGTTCGATTATTCCGGCGTCCAGGCATGCAAGGCGCTGCGCGAGGAAGGCTTCCGGGTCATCCTGGTCAATTCCAACCCGGCGACCATCATGACCGACCCGGGCATGGCCGACGCCACCTATGTGGAACCGATCACCCCGGAAATCGTCGAGCGCATTATCGCCCATGAAAAACCCGACGCCGTGCTGCCGACCATGGGCGGGCAGACGGCCCTGAACACGGCGATCGAATTGGCCGAGCGCGGCGTCTTGGAAAAATACGGGGTCGAGATGATCGGCGCCGACGCCCGCGTCATCGCCAAGGCCGAAGACCGCCTGCAGTTCCGCGACGCCATGACCTCCATCGGCCTGGAATGCCCGAAAAGCCTGCTCGTCAAAAACATGGACGAAGCCCGCGCCGCGCAGGAAGAGATCGGCCTGCCGGTGATCATCCGCCCGTCGTTCACCCTGGGCGGCATCGGCGGCGGCATCGCGTTCAATTCCGCCGAATTCGACAAGATCGTGTCCGGCGGGCTGGCGGCATCCCCCGTGCACGAAGTGCTGATCGAGGAATCGGTATTAGGGTGGAAAGAATACGAAATGGAGGTGGTGCGCGACAACGCCGACAACTGCATCATCATCTGTTCCATCGAAAACATCGACCCCATGGGCGTGCACACCGGCGATTCCATCACCGTCGCGCCGGCGCTGACCTTGACCGACAAGGAATACCAGATTATGCGCAACGCCTCGATCGCGTGCCTGCGCGAAATCGGCGTCGATACCGGCGGTTCCAACGTGCAGTTCGCGGTCAACCCCAAGGACGGCCGGTTGGTGGTGATCGAAATGAATCCCCGGGTGTCGCGTTCTTCCGCCCTGGCTTCCAAGGCGACCGGTTTTCCCATCGCCAAGGTCGCGGCCAAGCTCGCCGTCGGCTACACCCTGGATGAATTGATGAACGACATTACCGGCGTCACGCCGGCCAGTTTCGAGCCGACCATCGATTACGTGGTCACCAAGATTCCGCGCTTCACCTTCGAGAAATTTCCCGGCACCGAACCCATTCTCACCACCTCCATGAAATCCGTGGGCGAGGCCATGTCCATCGGCCGCACCTTCGCCGAATCCCTGCAAAAGGGATTGCGCTCCATGGAAACGGGGCTGACCGGCCTCAACGAGGTCGAGATCGCGGGCGTGGGTCCCGATGGCGGCGGCGAGGGCAGCGATATCCGCAACAGGGTCCGCGCGGCGCTGGCCGAATCTTCGCCCGAACGCATTCTGCGCATCGCCCAGGCCTTTCGCCTGGGGCTCTCGTTCAAAGATATCCAGGCGTCGTCCCATTACGATCCCTGGTTCCTGGAACAGATCGAATCCATCGTCACGGTGGAGAAGGAGATCCGGGACCGCGGCCTGCCCATCGAGGCGCAAGGATTGCTCCGGCTTAAAAAAATGGGCTTTTCCGACGAGCGCCTGGCCGAGTTGAGCGGGCGGACCGCCGACGATGTGACGGCCCTGCGCCGCGCCCTGGACGTGCGCCCCGTGTACAAGCGGGTGGACACCTGCGCCGCCGAGTTCCCGTCCCAGACCCCTTATATGTATTCGGCCTATGAAGGGGACGGCTTCCATGCGCCTGAATGCGAATCCGACCCCTCCGATAGGCCCAAGGTCGCCATCCTCGGCGGCGGTCCCAATCGCATCGGCCAGGGGATCGAGTTCGATTACTGCTGCGTGCACGCGGCCTATGCCCTGAACGAAGCCGGGCTCGAGACCATCATGATCAACTGCAACCCGGAAACCGTGTCCACCGATTACGACACCTCCGACCGGCTCTATTTCGAACCGCTGACCGCCGAGGACGTGATTGAAATCGTCCGCATCGAACAGACCAAGGGCGACTTCAGGGGCGTTATTGTGCAATTGGGCGGACAGACGCCGTTGAAGCTTTGCCACGCACTGGAAGCCGCCGGCATTCCCATCCTCGGCACCTCGCCCGACGCCATCGATCTGGCGGAAGACCGCGAACGGTTCCAGGTGCTTTTGCAAAAACTCAACCTGCTCCAACCGGCCAACGGCATCGCCCGGTCGGTGGAAGAGGCGGAAGTTGTCGCCGATCAAGTAGGCTATCCCCTGGTGGTCCGGCCGTCCTACGTGTTGGGCGGCCGCGCAATGGAAATCGTTCACGACGCATCGGCGCTGCTCAGATACATGACGACGGCGGTCAAGGTATCGGGCGACAGCCCGGTGCTGCTGGATTCGTATTTGCAGGACGCCATCGAGATTGACGTGGACGCCGTTTGCGACGGCGAAGACGTCTACGTCGCCGGTATCATGCAGCACATCGAGGAAGCGGGCATTCATTCCGGAGATTCGGCGTGTTCGCTGCCGCCGTATTCGCTTTCCGACGAGGCCATTGCTGAACTCAAGCGCCAGACCGCGATTCTCGCCCGCGCCTTGGGCGTGGTTGGTCTGATGAATGTGCAGTACGCCATCAAGGACGGCGATATCTACATTCTCGAGGTGAACCCGCGGGCCAGCCGTACCGTGCCTTTCGTCGCCAAGGCCACCGGCGTTCCGGTCGCCAAGATCGCGGCGCGCGTCATGGCCGGCGAGAAGCTCAAATCCTTCGGCCTCAAGGACTCAGTCCCCATGAAACATGTGGCGGTTAAGGAAGCGGTGTTCCCGTTCTCGCGCTTCCCCGGAGTCGACATCGTGCTCGGGCCGGAAATGAAATCCACCGGCGAGGTCATGGGCATTGATTCCGATTTCAGCCTCGCCTTCGCCAAATCCCAACTGGGCGCGGGCATCCGACTGCCGGCGGAAGGAACGGTTTTCATTTCCGTCAGGAATCGCGACAAGCAGGCCGCTTGTGATCTTGCGCGGCGGCTCGCAACGCTCGGGTTCAAGTTGATTGCGACCTCGGGAACCGCCGAATTCCTGAGCAGGGAAGGGCTGGAAGTGAAAAAGGTCAACAAAGTGCTGGAAGGTCGCCCCCATTGCGAGGACGCCATCATTTCCGGCAAGGTTCAACTGGTCATCAACACCACCGAAGGCGCCCAGGCCCTGAGCGACAGCTTCTCCATTCGGCGCTCCGCCCTGACCAATAATGTCCCCCATTACACCACCATCGCCGGCGCCCAGGCCATGGTTGGGGCCATAGAATCCCTCAAAGACGGCGACGGCCTTGAAGTTGCGCCTTTACAGTCGTATTTTAAAACCACGTTCTAGATTTTTTTAACTCCCTGGAATGTTGATTTTAACGGCCTTGAAGAAGGCCGTTATTTAGTTTTGATGATAAATGATGGATCGCCGACAATGGAAAAAATCCCCATGACCCGCGAAGGCCTGGTCCGGCTGGAAGATGAACTCAAGCGTCTGAAATTCAAGGAACGCCAGGCGATCATTCACGCCATCTCCGATGCCCGGGAACATGGCGACCTGTCTGAAAACGCAGAATACCACGCCGCCCGAGAACGTCAGAGTTTCGTCGAGGGCCGGATTCTTGAACTGGAAGATATCGTCAGCCGTGCCGAGGTTATCGACATCACTCAGTTTTCCGGGGACGTGGTGCGGTTCGGCGCCTGGGTGATGTTGGCCGACGAAGAAACAGACGAAGAATCCACCTATCAGATCGTCGGGTCCCATGAAGCCGAAATCGGCGATGGGCGCCTCTCGGTAACTTCCCCGCTGGCACGGGCGTTGATTGGAAAAAGCCTGGGGGATTCGGTTGAAGTCGTCACCCCCGGGGGATCGAAAATTTACGAAATTATCAAGGTGGATTACCGTTAGTTACACCTTGACCCCATTCTTGGGTTTCGGAGCCTTGGTCTTATTGGTGGAAGCGGCGGCCTTTTTTACATTCTCATTCAACAAAATGGGGACGCCGGGTAACGATTTGGATGCCCGGATCGATAACGCCGACTTTACGTGGCTGACATTGGGCGCTGCCGTCAGCCGGGTTGTCAGAAAATCCTGGTAAGCGTCCCAGTCGACCGCCACCACCTTCAACAGAAAATCCGTTTCCCCCGCCAGCATGTGGCATTCCCGCACTTCCGGCCATTTGCCGACCAAGTCTTCAAATGCTTCCAGGTCCGTTTCAGCCTGGCTGTCCAGCCCCACCTGGGCGAAGACCGTGACGTTGAAGCCGAGCGCCTTGGCCTCCAGATCGGCATGATAACCCTGAATGTAGCCGGCTTCTTCCAGCGCCCGGACCCGACGCAGGCAGGGGGGCGCGGATATCCCGGCGCGGCTGGCCAGTTCCACATTGGTAATGCGGCCGTTTTCCTGCAAATCGCGCAATATCTGGCGGTCGATGCGGTCCAGCTTGACCCGTTGCATGGGTAAAACTCCAAAATCTGGGGCGATTGAGTAATTATATTATAATGCTCAGGTGGCCAAGCCAAGATCGCATCGTCGGGACATCCACGGTTCGGAAGGGATTTTCGTTCTTTTAATCTCCTTTCACGTATCAACCTCTTCCTGGAAATGGAGACTATTATGGCAAGACTTTTGATGATCATTGCCCTATTCGCGCTTTTTTCAGGCTTTCAGCCCTTACGCGCCGAGGGCGCACCCTGGATGGTAATGGCTCGCCATGGCGAATGCATGTCCCTAGAATCCGCCGCCCGCCGCCTGCCAGAACTAAGAGGCGTTTCCGACCCCTATTCCTTTGCCCTGGCCCTGCGTCAGGCGGGCGAAAAGGTTTCCGTGTCCGAACAGACCGTGAAAAACATTACCTTCGTCAAAATCAATGCTCCCGACCGTGGGCTGGCGATGGTTTTTGTGCCGCCCGTCGCTTGCCGGTAGGGGATTTATCCATACCTTTTTCAGGGGTCATCCGCTGCTTGCTTCCCGCCCCCGGCATACCTATTTTGGGTCCGCGCATATCTTGATGTATACTTCAATTTACCGAGCCTTCGCGGCCACGAGGAATCCTTTTTCATGCCAGAATCCTTTCATTCCAAAGCCCTGATCATCGGTTCGGGCCCGGCGGGGTATACCGCCGCCGTTTATGCTGCCCGCGCCAACCTGAACCCCATCCTGATCAAGGGTCTGCAGGCCGGCGGTCAGCTGACCATTACCACCGATGTGGAAAACTATCCCGGTTTCGCCGAGCCGGTGCAGGGTCCCTGGTTGATGGAACAAATGCAGGCCCAAGCGGAAAAGGTTGGCGCGCGGTTGATCGACGACACCATTATCAGTGCCGACCTTTCCGGACCCCCCTTCCGCCTGGAAGGCGATTCAGGCGACGTTTATACCGGCGATACCCTGATCATCTGCACCGGGGCGTCGGCCCAATGGCTCGGTCTGCCGTCGGAAGAAAAATTTATGGGCTTTGGCGTTTCGGCGTGCGCCACCTGTGACGGATTCTTTTTCCGCGGCCGGGAGGTCGCCGTCATTGGCGGCGGAAATACGGCGGTCGAAGAAGCCCTTTTCCTGACCAATCATGCGAGCAAGGTCTACCTTATTCACCGCCGCAACGAATTGCGGTGCGAAAAAATCCTTCAGGACCGCCTGTTCAAGAACGAAAAGATTGAACCGGTCTGGGACAGCGTGCTGGACGAAATTCTCGGCGTGGAAGACCCTCTCGGGGTCACCAAGATCAGCATCAAAAACGTGAAAACGGGCGAAAGCCGTGAAATTCCCGTCGAAGGCGTTTTTGTCGCCATCGGGCACCTTCCCAACACGGAACTTTTTAAAGGCCAGGTGAACATGGACGGCGGCTACATCCTTACCAAACCGGACAGTACCGCAACCAATATTCCCGGTGTTTTTGCCGCCGGCGACGTTCAGGACCATGTCTTCCGTCAAGCGGTCACCGCCGCCGGCACCGGCTGTATGGCAGCCCTCGAAGCAGAAAGGTTTCTCGCCGATCAGACGCAGACGCCAAGCGCTGAGTAACAATGGAAACGACACCGTTTCCGCAAAGGACAAGTGATCTTCATGGATTGGGATAAACTCAGGGTGTTTCACGCGGTCGCCGAAGCCGGCAGTTTTACGCACGCCGGTGAAAAGCTGAATCTGAGCCAGTCGGCGATCAGCCGGCAGATTGGCAGTCTTGAGGAAAGCCTCAATGTCTCGCTGTTTCACCGCCATGCCCGCGGATTGATCCTGACCGAACAGGGAGAAATGCTTTTTAGCGCGGTGAAGGACGTTTTTACCCGCCTGACCATGACCGAGACCCTGCTCCGGGAAAGCAAGGACCGGTTACGGGGGCCTTTGAAGGTTTCGACCACGGTTGCCTTCGGATCGATATGGCTGTCTTCGCGGATCCGGGAATTTCTCGACCGCTATCCCGACATCGACGTTTCTCTGGTCCTTGCCGACACCGAACATGATCTTTCCATGCGTGAAGCCGACGTCGCCATCCGCATGATGCCGCCCCGACAGCCGGATTTGATCCAGCGCAGCCTGATGACCCTCAATTACCATGTGTTCGCGGCGCCGGAATATTTAAAATTAAACGGCACGCCGAAAACGCCCGAGGACTTGGACCACCACAAAATGGTGGTCTACGGCGATGATGCCCGCCCGCCGGTGCGCAATCTGAACTGGCTGCTAACGGCCGGGGCGAAGCCCGGGATCAAGCGCCGGGCCGTGCTCAAGGTCAACAGCATTTACGGCATCTTCCGCGCCGTGCAAAGCGGGCTCGGCATCGGCGCGCTACCCGATTATATGAGCCGTGAAGCGGGCAATCTGGTCGAGATTTTACCTGAACTTCGCGGCCCGACCGTGGATACGTTTTTCGTCTATCCTGAAGAATTGCGCCATTCCCAGCGCATAACTGTTTTCAGGGATTTCCTTCTGGAAAAAATCTCTGCGGAAACCTTCTGATTTTTCCTATTTTTCAGGGGGTTGCTCTTATTTCCGCGCATGCATTTTATGCATGGCTGGCCTGTCCATTTATGTCTGGATTAATTGGTTGGAGATTCCTATATTCTCTTTCATCGATGTTGCGTTGCAACATCATAAGATTTCTCGATTTCGGGACCTCGTCCCGGAAAAAGGGCCCTTTCTCATGTTTGGGTCCTTGCGTCTCCCAGACGTGAAGCCTCCCTGTATAACTCGCCGGGCTCTCTTGAGAGTCCGGCGTTTTTTTATCCACAGGTTTTTGGATTTTTTACTGGACTTACATCAGTAAATGCTTATATTAGAGATAGATGATGTTGCCAACTTTGGTTCGTTGTTTCCTCCTCCCCCCCTTGGATCATCGAACGCGGCAACCAGGCCCGAGGCGGTCTATCCCTAGTCCCCTTGGACCCTTCGTCTCCTAGACGAAAGTCTCCCTGTTGAACTCGCCGGACTCATTTGAGTCCGGCGTTTTTTTAGGGGAGCTTCTCTGCCTGAATAATTATTTTTTGCTTTCGGCTCGATCGGCAATGATCTTATCGGCAATCTTGCCGGTCAGTTCCTGCAGATGATCGAATTTCCATTTGAAGGTGCCGACCCCCAGCGTCAAGGACCTGAGCTCATTGATCAGGTCAAAGATTTCCGATTGCGGAAGCTGGACGGAAACTTCATCCCAGCCGTTCCATCCCGGCTTGGCATCGAAGCCGAGAATTTGTCCCCGACGACCGCTGACCAGCCGCTGAACCTTGGAAGTGAATTCACTGGGAAGCGAGATATCCACTTTAAAGATCGGCTCCAGCAGAACGGGTCCACACTTGGGCATGGCTTCACGCATGGCCAGTTGCGCCGCCGCCCGAAAGGCCATATCCGAACTGTCCACCGCATGAAACTGGCCATCTGTCAGGGTGACGGCGAAATCCACCACTGGGAAACCGAACGGGCCGCGGGACATATAATCCCTCACCCCGTGTTCGACGGCGGGGATATACTGCTTGGGCACAACGCCGCCGGTGATGGTATCGTTGAACTCGAATCCCGACCCCCGGGGCAAGGGCTTGATTTCCACATGGACATCGCCGAATTGTCCATGGCCACCGCTCTGTTTTTTGTGCCGGGCGTGATGGGAGATGCTTTTGGTGATCGTTTCCTTGTAGGGCACCTGAGGCTTGGTTGAGGTAACCCCGAGGGAATAGCGATTTTTGAGCCTGTCGATGGCGATTTGAAGATGGGTTTCACCCTGGCCCCATAGCAGCAATTCGCTGGTATCGGGATTATGTTCAAAGGTCAGCGACGGGTCTTCTTCCACCAGCTTGGTCAACGCGCCGCTTAGCTTGACTTCATCGGAACGATGTTCGGCATGAATGGTGAGAGCATAAAGAGGGCTTAAGGCTTGCGGCCAGGCATCAAGAGAGGATTTGTCCGTGGCCGTCAAAAGATCACCGGCATGAACATTCTCCATTCGCCCCAGGGCCACGACCTCGCCCGATGCAGCCTTGGAAAGCTTGTTCTGCTTGGAGCCAAGAAGACTGAAAAGGCCGCTGACCCGTGAACCATCCAGATTCATGCCGTCGGTGACTTCTCCCTGCATGATCCGGGCAAGAGACATCTTGCCCGTTTGACTCCCATGCAGGGTTTTAAACACCTGGACAACAGGCCCAGAATCGCTTTCGTTCAGCCCCAACCGTTTCGCGGTTATGGCCGGTTCCGGTGCTTCGTGGCGCAGCAGCTTGAGAAGCCTTTGGATTCCGTGATCCTGCTCGGCGGATCCGAAAATCACGGGCACGATCAGGTCCTTATGCAAATCCGTAGTCAGATTGGAATAAATTTCATCGGTCGAGGGAACCGTATCTTCCAGCAATTCCTCGAGCAGGGTGTCGTCAAAATCAGCAAGGGATTCGAGAAGCTCGCCCCGGGTCTTTTGTTCACGGTTATTCAACTCGTCCGGCACCTGTATAAGATCGGAAGGCTTGCCGGGGTTCCACTTCCAGGCCCGTTCGCTGACCAGATCCACAAGGCCGATGATTTCATCACCGTTCCGCATCGGAATTTCGCGCAAAATCAGCGGCCGTTCAGATACTTCCTGCAAGGCTTCAAGAGTTGCCCTTACCTTTCGGCCGGGAACATCCATTTTGTTGATAAAAATAATGTGCGGAATTTTGTGATCATCCAAGAACTTGAGAAGAGGCGCAACGGTAAGCGCCTTCTCTTCTTCGGATTCACAAACGATCACCGCCGTATCCACGACCATCAGGGCGCTCATGGCATCCTGGGACAATTCCACCGAACCGGGGCAATCTATAAACGTCCACTGATCGCCAAGGTATTCGGTACTGGCGACATTGAGTTCGGTGCTCATCTGCCGGGCGCGGGCTTCGGGCGTGCTATCGCCGACCGTATTCCCTTCCTTGATGGCCCCCTTGCGATTGACCGCGCCGGTGGCCGAGACCAAACTTTCCAGCAAAGTCGTCTTACCACTCAGATAAGGCCCAACGAGTGCGGCGCAACGGGGCGCGGATGGTGTTTTGTCTGGCATGGACGCCTCCTTCCCAGGATTCAACTAATGTTGATGGATGCACTTATCGTGCGTCTTTTTTTGGCGACCCATTAAGGCTACGGAACATCCGCACGGATGCAAGCAAAAAGGAGTTGCCGGGCAACTCCTTCATACCACGAAGTTTTTTTGATCCGCCTTGTTTGAGATCAATTTCAACGCATTAAGTTCGGCCGCTGTTCAACCGGGGAGCGCGGGAGCTCCCTGAAGATAGGGTTTCAAAACAGCATAAGCCATTCTATGAACAGGCGTATCCACGCCCAACTCAATCCCCAGATGAACCGCCGTACCGCTCAGGTATTCCAACTCCAGGGGTTTTCCAGCTTCCAGGTCGTTCAACATTGAGGACTTCATTCCCGCCCCAAGTTTGTCGGCGAACCCCATCTGCCGCTGGACGACATCCTCATCCAGGGCAACTCCCCGGGCACGACCCACCGCCGCGATTTCCTCCATAGCGGCGGCAAAAAGAGCGCGAGTGTCCGGGTCTTCCCGGATCGGGCCGAGAGGAAGGCGCGTCAAACACGTCAATGCGCTCATGGCTCCTAAAAATATGAACTTTGACCACAGGGTGACTTCAATGTCTTTGGCGATTCCGATTTCAACACCAGCGTCAGTAAAGGCGGCCGCTAGAATTTCAGCGCGCGCGCTGTGCGCGTTTCCTGATTTTTCGCCGAATTCACCTATGGATAATTTGGCCAGGGTGCCGCCATGGCGAATCACCCCGGGCGCCTCGATCATGGCGGGAATATAGGCGACTCCGCCCATCATCCGCTCAGGACCGAATGCCTCCCGGATTAGATCCGGACCCCCAATGCCGTTTTGGAACGGAACAATCGTTGTCTTGTCACCGACCAACGGCTTTATCAGTTGAGCCGCCGCTTTCATGTCCTGTAATTTGACCATGAACAGAACGAAATCGACCGGGCCCACGCTTGCCGGATCGTCGGTCGCGTTCACACCTTCAACGGTGAAATCACCTAGGGGGCTAAGCACCTTGAGGCCATGATCGCGGATCGCGTTCAGGTGCGCGCCCCGGGCAATGAAGGTCACATCATAACCGGCCGCCGCCAACCGGCCGCCGAAATATCCGCCGATGCCGCCGGTGCCCATGACCGCGAATGTGGGTTTTGCTTCCATGAAATGAGGTGGCTTTCCTATTTCAAGGCCGCACAGGCTCGCTGGATGCGGATGCAGGCTTCTTCCAGCAGGTCGGTCGAAGTGGCGTAGGACACCCGGAAATGGGGCGACAGACCGAAGGCAACCCCCTGGACCGCGGCCACGCCTTCGCTATCCAGAAGATAGCTGACAAAATCTGAATCGGTATTGATGATCGCACCGTCGGGGGTCTTTTTGCCGATGGCGCCGGCACAGGAAGGATAGACGTAGAAGGCCCCTTCCGGCGTCGGGCAACTGAGCCCCGGCGCCTGGTTAAGCATGGACACCACCAGGTCGCGGCGTTCTTTGAAAATCGCGTTGTTTGTGGCGAAGAAATCGGTGGGACCGTTCAGCGCCGCCACCGAGGCTGCCTGCGAGATGGAACTGGTATGGGTGGTGCTTTGCGACTGCACCTTGTTCATGGCCTTGATTAAATCGAGCGGACCCGCGGCATAGCCAACCCGCCAGCCGGTCATGCTGTAAGCCTTGGAGAGGCCGTTGAGCGTCAGGGTGCGGTCGTACAATGCGGGCTCGACCTGGGCCGGCGTCACGAACTTGAAATCGTCATAGATGATGTGCTCGTAGATATCATCGGGCATGATCCAGACATGAGGATGCCTCAGCAGTACATCTGTGATGGCCTTCATCTCGTCAAACGTATATCCGGCGCCGGTCGGGTTGGAAGGCGAGTTGATGAGCAGCCATTTGGTCCTCGGCGTGATCGCCCGGTCCAGGTCTTCCGGACGCATCTTGAAGCCGGACTCGGCCGGACATTCGACGAACACCGGCTTGCCCCCGACCAGAACCGCCATGTCCGGATAGGACACCCAATAGGGCGCGGGAATGATGACCTCGTCGCCGGGGT
>JAOUPW010000007.1 GCA_029879665.1 Rhodospirillales bacterium
CCCCATGTTGGAGCCGATCCAATGGAAATGGACCCTATGAAAATCCTCGCCCTCGATGCCGCGACCTCCGCTTGTTCGGCGGCCCTGATGAAAGACGGTAAGGTTATCGCCCGCCGCCTTGAAGTCATGAACCGGGGCCAGGCCGAAGCCCTGATGCCCCTGGTGATGGAGGTTATGTCCGGCAACGATTTTGCCGGGCTGGACCTGCTGGCGGTCACCACCGGGCCGGGAGCCTTTACCGGTTTGCGTATCGGACTCGCCGCCGCCCGCGGCCTGGCGGTTGCGTCCGGCCTGCCGTGTCTGGGGATCACCACTCTTGAGGCCGTGGCCGAAGCGGTGCCGGCGACCGAGCGCGAGGGAAAAAGAGTGATGGTCGCAATCGCCACTAAACGAGCCGATCTTTACCTGCAGCTTTTTTCACACGACCTGAGGCCGCTCGGCGATCCTGAGGTCCTGCCGCCCCAAGACCTGGGCGCGTTCATGATGCGCGCGGACAGGAACGGCCCGTCCTTGCTGGTGACGGGCGATGGTGCCGTGGACGCGATCGCCGCTTTGACCGAAGCGGGCCTGGAAGCCGCCGCCACCACCGCCCCTGGATATCCCGACGCCGCCTGCGTTGCCGCCATCGCCGCTCGGCGCTGGCATCCGGGAGACCGGATCGGGCACCCGCTTCCCCTTTACCTGCGGCCGCCGGAGGCGTCCGTGCCCCAGAACGGCGGACGCCGTCGGACTCAATGAGAACGGCGGACGCCGTCGCATCGTCGAAAACGGACTTGAAAATCCGCCGGAACCGGGGCGTGTTAAGGTTATGACCATGGATATAATCACCTTAAATCCCTTCCATGCGCCGGCGATCGCTCTTCTTCACGGCGGCTGCTTCAGCCATGGATGGGATGAAGACGCCATGTCCAGCCTGATGGGGCTGCCGGGAACATTCGGTTACGCCGCAATCGAGGAGGGCGAGCCCATGGGATTTATTCTCGGGCGGGCCGCCGCCGACGAGTTCGAGGTTCTGACCCTGTGTGTGTTGGCCCAAGCTCGCCGCCGAGGACTGGCGAGTGGACTTTTAAGCGCGGCCCTGAACGAAGCCCGGCGCCGGGGCGCGGTCCGCGCCTGGCTGGAAGTGGCCGAGGACAACCCGGCGGCGATCGCATTTTATAAAAAGCAAGGCTTTGCCCTGTCCGGGCGGCGCCCCGGGTACTATGCCGGGAACGAGACCCGGGAACGCACGGACGCCCTGGTTTATTCCCGCGGACTTGATGGCGGCTGAGGATCGGCCTATTTATGGCCCGCTCGGGATTCGCTTTATTCCTTGCGGATAATCAGGCGGTGCGGGAGATCAGGCGCAGCATCCGGGCCGGAGCTGGTGCCGTCCAGGGCCTCCAGACTCAAGACGGTGTCGCCTTGTTGGGTGACCGAACGGGGAACATTTTCCAGCGGTTCCCGGCCCCGGAGGCGAACTTCAAGTATTTGACCCGCCGACATGCGCTCCAACTGAAGCTTAGTCTTGACAAAAGTCAAAGGACAAACATCCTCAGTTATGTCAATAACAAAGTCGATATTAGTCAACGTCTTGTCATTTTCATGCTTTTTCATGAGATATTCTTGCATTTATACCAATTAATTATTATATATTTAAAAGTAATAGAAATACCTGGGAAAAATAGATGGCCGAAACAACAAATCAAAATGAACTGTTGGAACTAACCACGGAAATCGTCGCTGCCCATGTTGGGAATAACACGGTTGCCCAAGGGGATCTTTCGCAGTTGATCCAAGAGGTATACAAGACTTTGGTATCCGTGGGAACGGCCTCCGCATCGGTCGATCGTCCGCGCCCGGCGGTGCCCGTGAAAAAATCGGTGACTCCCGATTTCATCATCTGTCTGGAAGACGGCAAGAAGCTGAAAATGCTGAAGCGGCACCTGAAAACGGCTTACAATATGTCCCCCGAGGAATACCGTGAACGGTGGGGATTGCTTCCCGACTATCCCATGGTGGCGCCCAACTATGCCAAACATCGTAGCACCCTGGCCAAGAAAATCGGCCTTGGAACCAAGCCGCGCAAACGGCGCAAATAACCTGAAGGTCCTTTTCGGTGTTGTTCCGATTACCTGACTTCATAAATTTTAATGAAATTGGCGGCAAGCCGCTGGAATGAGTGTGGAATAATAGATGTCGCAACCAACACGTATCGAACAACTCTGTCTTGACAAGGGTATGAAGATGACCGGCCAGCGCCGGATCATTGCCAAGGTTTTGTCGGAAGCCGAAGACCATCCCGATGTCGAGGAAGTATACCGCCGGGCCTCCGGGATAGATCCCAAAATCAGTATCGCCACCGTTTACAGGACCGTGCGCCTGTTCGAAGAAGCGAATATTCTGGACCGCCACGATTTCGGCGACGGCCGCTCACGTTACGAGGAATCGACCGAAAACCATCACGATCATCTGATCGACATTCAATCCGGCAAGGTGATTGAATTTCATAGTGAGGAAATCGAAGCCCTGCAAAAAGCCATTGCCGAGAAGCATGGGTTTGAACTTGTCGGCCACAGGCTGGAACTGTATGCCGTTCTCAAGAACAGGCAGGGCGGAGACGGTTCCAAGTGACAGGGGAGTGCTGAGTGCTACCTTCGGGTCGGCAACGACGGTTGGAACATAAACCTGGTGGCCACCGCCGCCTTATCGGTCAATATCAAACACCTTTTGTAACAGCTAAAGCCAAATTGGCAAAAAAACTACACATCAAAACCTACGGCTGCCAGATGAACGTCTACGACTCCGCGCGCATGGCGGATGTCCTGGCGCCCCTGGGTTATGTCCCGGTAAGCGATGCCGCCGGCGCCGACATGGTAATTCTCAACACCTGTCACATCCGCGAGAAGGCCGCAGAAAAAGTCTATTCGGAACTGGGCCGGCTGAATGTTCTCAAGGATGAAATGAAACAGGGCGGCGGGCGCATGATTCTGGCGGTTGCCGGCTGCGTCGCCCAGGCCGAGGGCGAAGAAATGATCCGCCGCGCGCCTTATGTCGACATGGTGTTCGGGCCGCAAACCTACCATCGCCTGCCGCAGATGGTCGCCGAGCTGAGCCGCCATGCGGGTGCGGTTCTGGATACGGATTTTCCGTCCGAACCTAAATTCGATTCTCTGCCCGAAGCCGCCGCCGTCCCGGGCGCGACGGCCTTTCTCACCGTTCAGGAAGGGTGTGATAAATTCTGCACCTTTTGCGTGGTGCCCTATACGCGCGGCGCCGAATATTCCCGACCCCCCGATTCGGTTCTGACCGAGGCGCGGAAACTGGCCCAGGCCGGCGTCCGCGAAATCACGGTGCTGGGCCAGAACGTCAACAACTATCACGGCCATTCCCCGGATGGTGGGACGTGGACGCTGGGCCGTCTGATTGCCGGTCTTGCCGGCATCGATGGCTTGGATCGACTGCGCTACACCACGTCCTATCCCGCCGATATGGATGACGACCTGATCGCCGCGCACCGGGATATCCCCGAATTGATGCCGTTCCTGCACTTGCCCGTGCAGACGGGGTCGGACAAGGTTCTTGCCGCCATGAACCGGCGCCATTCCGCCGATGATTACCGCCGCCTGGTGGAAAAGCTGCGCCGGGCGCGCCCGGATATGGCGGTGTCGTCCGATTTTATCGTCGGCTTCCCCGGCGAAAGCGACGCCGACTTTGAAGCCACCCTGAAGCTGGTGGAAGAAATCGGCTTCGTGCAGGCGTATTCCTTCAAGTTCAGTGCCCGTCCCGGAACGCCGGCGGCGACGATCGAAACCCAGGTTCCGGAAACCCTCAAAGCCGAAAGGCTGGCAGTGCTTCAGGATATGCTCAACCGTCAACAGCGCGCCTTCAACGAAAGCTGCGTCGGGCGCACGCTGCCGGTTCTGCTTGACCGTGTCGGCCGCTACCCTGGCCAACTGGCCGGACGCAGCCCTTATATGCAATCGGTCCACGTCGATGCGCCCCAGGACTTGCTCGGCGAAATTGTCGAACTTCATCTGGTCGCCGCCCACGACAACTCGCTTACCGCCCGTCCGCTTCCGTCGACTCCGGATGGCGCCGGCAGCATTGAAAGGGTTTACGCTTGACCCCACCCGTGAAACCTTTTGCCACCGCCGAGGAAAGAACCGGTCCCCGGGTCCTGCAATTCGACGATAACTCCCTCGCGCTGCAACTGTTCGGATCCCACCACAGTCATCTCGCGAGAATCGAACAGGTTCTTGAAGTCGTCCTTAATGCACGCGGCAACCAAGTGACCATTACCGGCCCCGCCGAACAGGTGGAGGATGCGGTCATCGTGCTGGAAGGCCTGTACGCCCGCCTTGAAAAAGGCATGAATGTCGGGGCCGAAGAAGTGGACGCGGTTCTGCGCATGTCGGGCAGCGAAAGCGGCGACGTATCAGACGCCGACCTTACCATCAAGACGCGCAAACGACATATCTCGCCGCGTACGACCGTGCAGGCGGATTATCTTCGCGCCATTGACCGTGCCGAGCTTGTGTTCGGGATCGGCCCGGCGGGAACGGGCAAGACCTATCTGGCCGTGGCGAAAGCCGTTGAAAGCCTGATCCGGGGCGACGTGGACCGGATCATTCTTTCCCGGCCCGCCGTCGAAGCCGGCGAACAGCTGGGTTTTTTGCCCGGAGACATGCGGGAAAAAGTGGACCCTTACCTGAGGCCCCTCTATGACGCCTTGCACGACATGATGCCCGGCGACCAAGTGGTCAAGCGCCTGGAAAACGATGAAATCGAAGTCGCGCCTCTCGCCTTCATGCGCGGGCGTACTCTGGCCAACGCCTTTGTCATCCTTGATGAGGCGCAAAATACGACCGCCGTTCAGATGAAGATGTTTTTAACCCGCTTGGGCGAAAATGCGCGCATGGTGATTACCGGCGACCTTAGTCAGGTTGATCTGCCGCGGGGGACGCGGTCCGGGCTGCGCGACGCCGTCGATACCCTAAGGGGCGTAGGCGGCATTGAAGTCGTCCGTTTTACCGAGAAGGATGTAGTCCGCCATCCGTTGGTAATGAAAATCGTCAAGGCCTATGACGAACGCGAAGGTCGCAAAAAAGTAGGCGCCCGCTATGAAAAAGACGCGGCAAATGGCGTTAATGGCAATGGGGCCGGCGGCGATGCGAACGGCAATGGCGCAAAATTATGAGTCGCAACCTGATTATTGAAATTTCCATTCCGTATGACGGCTGGACCCGGTTGTTGAGCGAGGCCGACGGCATTTGCCGGCGGGCGGCCCTTGCCGCTTGGCAATTGGCGCCGACGGAAGAGAGCGGCGCTGCCGAAGTCAGTCTAATGTTAACGGACGACGAAACGATCCGCGGGCTTAATCGGACTTATCGCGGCAAGGATCAGGCGACCAATGTTCTGTCGTTTGCCGCCCGTGAGGGCGATGCACCGGAAGTCCCCGGCGACGAACCCGAATTATTGGGCGACATCGTTATTGCTTATGAAACAGTGACGGAAGAAGCCGGGAAAGAAGGCAAGGCACCGGCCGATCACCTGAGCCATCTTGTGGTGCACGGCATGCTGCACCTTCTCGGTTTCGATCACCAAACGGATCGGGACGCAAGAATTATGGAGCCGCTTGAAATCAAAGCGCTTGAAGCGCTCGGTATTTCCAATCCCTACCTTTCGGCGCTGGAAAATAAAGAGGCCGCCGGATGAAGAACGCGCCATTTTCAGAACAGCTCCGGGTTAACAGCAACGGCAACGGCAACGGCGACGGCGACGGTTCTTCGTCGCGGGCCGGGCTGCGGGGATTTCTGCGCAACCTTTTCCGTATCCGCGGCGGAGACGGCTCGGCCCGCGATACCCTCAAGGAAATGATCGAGGACCGCGAGGAAAAAGAAGTCCCCATTGAAGAAGAAGAGCGCCTTTTGCTCGCCAATATTCTGGCGCTCAGCGGCCGCACCGTCGAGGATGTCATGGTTCCCCGCGTCGATATTGTTGCCCTTGAGGCAGGTGCCCCCTTATCGGAAGTGATTGAAGTGATGACCAGCAAGGGCCATTCGCGGATTCCCGTTTTCAGGGAGACCCTGGACGATGCCCTTGGCATGGTTCACATCAAGGACGTTCTGGCGTGGCGGGGAAGCGACCGCTCTTTTTCGCTCAACCGGGTTTTGCGCAAGGTCCTGTTCGTGTCGCCGTCCATGCAGGTCCTGGAACTGTTGCTTGAGATGCGGGTCCAGCGCTCGCACATGGCCTTGGTGGTTGACGAGTACGGTGGCGTCGATGGTCTTGTCACGATCGAGGATCTGGTCGAGGAGATCGTCGGAGAAATCGAAGATGAACATGACCGGGAAACGGAGCCGGTCATTAATAAAAGACAGGATGGCACCATTGATGCCGATGCCCGTACCGAAATCGAAACCCTGGAAGCCATGATCGGCCCGTTTGTCACCGAAGAGGAAGGCGAGGATGTGCATACTCTGGGCGGGCTGGTGTTCACGCTGGCTGGGCGGGTTCCCATCCGGGGCGAGTTGATCGGCCACGCTTCCGGCGTTGAGTTCGAAGTGCTGGATGCCGATCCCCGTCATATCCGCCGTCTCAGGGTTCATATTCCCAGCGCGTCGTACGGGGACTGCGATGCGCAGGATTAAAGCGATTTTTACCGCGTAAAATTATGACCCCTCAACCCGCCGCATCTATTTTTCAGGGTCCGGGAGACTGGGTGCGGTCGGTCCGGGGCTGGCGGCGCAACCTGTTGGCCCTGATGCTGGGCGCCGTGGCCTCCGCCGCGTTGCCGCCCATTTATCTTATTTTCCTTCTGGTCCCCGCGTTCACAGCGCTGGTCTGGCTGATCGACGGCGCCAAGGGGCCCGGCGCCGCGTTTGCCGTCGGGTGGTGGTTCGGTCTCGGACATTTTTCCACCGGGCTCTATTGGATCGGGAATGCGTTACTCGTGGACGCCGCCCGTTTCGGTTGGCTGGTGCCGTTCGCCGTCATGGGGCTGGCCACCGTCATGGCCGTGTTTACCGCGCTCGCAACCCTTGCCGCCCGTCCCGCCTTTGCCGCCTCGGCCACTTCCGCCGTTTGGGGAGCGGGACGGATTCTGGTTCTCGCTGCCGCCTGGACGAGCCTGGAATGGGTGCGAAGCTGGATCTTTACCGGCTTTCCCTGGAACCTGCTGGGCTCGGTTTGGCTGGTGTCCGACGCAATGATCCAGTTTGCCGCATTTGCCGGCGTTTACGGCCTCAGCTTGCTGACCGTGAGCGTCGCCGCCATGCCGGCGGTTCTGGCGGATGGTGCCGGCCGATCCGCGTGGCGCCCCGTTATCCTCGCTTCGGCGGTCTTGGTGGCGGTCTGGAGTGGCGGCATGGCGCGTCTTGGCGGTGCTGAAAGTGGAAACGTCGACGGCGTTCGCCTCAGGCTGGTGCAATCCAACATTCCCCAGGCGAAAAAATGGATTCCGGATCTGCGCCAACGCTTTTTCAAAAAACACCTGAACCTGAGCGTGGCTCCGCCCGCCCCCGGTGCGCCGCCGCCGACTCATGTGATCTGGGGGGAGACCGCGGCCACCTTCTTTCTCGCCAACGATCCGGTCAAACTGGAAATGATCGCCGCCTCAACGCCCCCGGGCGGGCTGATCATAACCGGCGCGCCGCGCACGACTCCGGAAGCGACCCGGCCCCGTCGCGTTTGGAACAGCTTGCATGCCGTGGATGCTCAGGCCCGGGTGATCGGAACTTATGACAAATCTCATCTGGTTCCCTTCGGCGAATACGTTCCTTTCCGGAAGTTTCTGAAAATGAGTAAAATTACCGCCGGCGGAACCGATTTTTCCCCGGGACCCGGCAACCGCACCCTGGTTTTGACGGGGTTGCCGCCGGTTGGGCCGCTGATCTGTTATGAGGTGATCTTTCCGGGCGCCGTCACCGATCCCCGGGACCGGCCGGAATGGCTTCTGAACCTGACCAACGACGGCTGGTACGGAAATTCAAGCGGACCCTATCAGCACTTTGCCGCCGCCCGTCTGCGCGCCGTGGAAGAAGGGCTTCCCTTGGTCCGGGTGGCGAACACGGGGATTTCCGGAGTCATTGACGCCTATGGGCGGACGGTGGCTCGGCTGGGCTATGGTGTTGAAGGTACGCTGGATTCCGATCTTCCCCGGGCATTGTCCGGCTCCACCCCCTTTGCCCGCCTTGGAAACTGGCTGACGGCCTTGCTGATTCTGGCCGTCGGCGGCGCTGGAGCGTTGAGCCTAAATAGAAAAAAATCTTAGGAAAACGCCATCCTTTGCTGTTGAACACCATATTATGAATCTATAGGGTGTCCGGGTCCATTCCTCCACTGGAGGTAGCCGAGTAATACAGCTATGCCCTTAAAAAGTTGAGGGAATTCTTATAGTAGAAGAAGGCGTTCTCAGTAATGATCACAACTAATAATCAAGAAATAAAACCAACTAAAACCAAAAAAAAGGCAATAACGAAACAACGGTTCAAAGAACCGGGCATGCGCGAAGACGGCTTTCCCATTGGGACCCCGCGGCCGGTAGATGTTCATGTCGGAAGCCGTCTTCGGCTGCGCCGGACGCTAATGGGGATGAGCCAGGAAAAACTGGGCGAGGCCGTCAGCCTGACCTTCCAGCAGATACAGAAATACGAACGGGGCGCCAACCGTATTGGTGCCAGCCGCCTGTATCAATTGAGCCTGATCCTGGATGTTCCGGTGTCATATTTCTTTGAAGAAATGCCGGATGGAATCGCCGCCCGCACTCCCGCCTCCTCCCTTTCCTCGCCGGATGGGCTCAGCGATCTGGATCAGGAACCCTTTCAAGCCGATCCCATGGCCAAACGCGAAACCCTTGAGCTGGTCCGCGCCTATTACCGGATAACCGACCCCAAGGTGCGCAAGCGTTTGTTCGAACTGACCAAGTCCGTGGCCAACTCGCAGAATCCTCAGGATTGAACGCCGCAACCCGCCACGCAACTCAGGCCATCCACTGAAAACCCTTGACGCTCTCTTAAAAGCTTGTAACAAAACCCGCTGCCAACCACATATAAAGGGTTGGACGTGGATGGATTTGGACTGCTTGCCGCCACGTAAAAAAAGGCGCTAAGTGGGCTCGTGTGGACTCCCTCCCTTTCAGGCGGGTGTGTGATCGATGAAGCCCCTGGTCCAGTTGGACGCAAACCATAGAGCAACCTCTCTTCGCGGCGTTGGGGGAATAAGTTGCTCTAATTGTTTAATGTCGATTAAATTTTTGCCATTGAATGAATTCGTTTGATGGCGGTTTGATCTAGACTCGGAGGGCTCTAATTGTGGCACTGAAAAATTTTCTCTTTACCAGCGAATCCGTTTCCGAAGGACACCCAGATAAAGTCTGCGACAGGATTTCCGATGCCGTTGTCGATGCATATCTGACCGGTGATCCTCTATCCCGTGTTGCCGTCGAAACCTTGTGCACCACCAATCGAATTGTTCTCGCCGGCGAAGTCAGGGGACCGCAAAGCATCACCCACGACACGATCGAAGAAGTCGCCCGCGCCGCGGTCAAGGATATCGGCTATGAACAGGACGGCTTCCACTGGAAGAACGCCGAAGTCGAAGTCTACGTCCATTCACAATCTTCCGATATTGCGCAGGGCGTGGACGCCGCCGGCAACAAGGACGAAGGCGCCGGCGATCAGGGGATCATGTTCGGATATGCATGCCGGGAAACCGATGTGCTGATGCCCGCGCCCATTCATTATTCCCACAATATCCTGAAATCGTTGGCCGACGCGCGCCATTCGGGTGCGGAACCAGGCCTCGGCCCCGATGCCAAAAGCCAGGTCACCCTGGAATACAGGAATAACAAACCGGTGCGCGCAACGTCGGTGGTGGTTTCGACCCAGCACAGTGAAAACCTGAGCCAGGATGAAGTCCGCGAAATTGTCCGCCCCCATGTGACCGGCGTGTTGCCCGAAGGCTGGATGTGTGACGAGAGTGAGTTCTACGTTAATCCCACCGGCCGTTTCGTGATTGGCGGCCCCGACGGCGACGCCGGCCTGACCGGCCGCAAGATCATCGTCGATACCTATGGCGGCGCCGCGCCCCACGGCGGGGGTGCGTTTTCCGGCAAGGATCCAACCAAGGTCGATCGTTCCGCGGCCTATGCGGCCCGCTATGTCGCCAAAAACGTGGTCGCTGCCGGATTGGCCGAAAGGTGTACCCTTCAGCTCTCCTATGCGATCGGGGTGTCGAAGCCGCTTTCGGTTTATATCAACACCCACGAAACCGGAAAGGTGGATGAGGCCAAGCTGGCGGCTACGTTGCAGGAGATGGTTGACCTGACCCCTCGCGGCATCCGCGAACACCTGAAGCTGAGCCGTCCCATTTATGCCCGCACCGCGGCCTATGGCCATTTCGGACGGGCGCCTGAACCGGACGGCGGTTTTTCATGGGAAAAGACCGACTTGGTGGCCGACCTGAAGTCCGTCTTCGGCAACGGGTGAGCGACGCCGCCGACCGCTATTCCTGGCATGGCCGGCGACATGGCCACAAACTGCGGCCGCGTCGCCGCGCCCTGATCGAAACTCTGCTGCCGAAGTTGGCCGTCGAATGTCCGGAAGGCGGCGGCCTTGACGCTGCGGCCCTTTTTGATTCCGGAAAGGAAGACAAGAAAGAACTGTGGCTCGAAATCGGCTTCGGTGCCGGTGAACATCTTGCGGCTCAGGCCCAGGCTCATCCGGATGTGGGCTTTATCGGCTGCGAGCCTTTCGTCAACGGAATTGCCACGCTGCTGGGCCTGATCGAAGACAGGAACCTGGGCAACATCCGCATTTATCCCGATGATGCCCGCCTTCTTTTTAGCCATCTGCCAGAGGCCGGGTTCGAGCGCGTCTTTATCCTGTTTCCCGATCCGTGGCCCAAAACAAGACACCACAAACGACGGCTGATCTCACCGGAAACCCTGGACCATCTGGCCCGTGTGATGAAGGACGGGGGGACGCTGCATTTCGCCAGCGACCATATGGAGTATGTGCGCTGGACCCTTGATCATGTCACCCGCCATCCGGCATTCCGGTGGACGGCCAGCTCGGCCGCCGATTGGCGCCGGCCCCGGCCGGGAACGCCTGTGACCCGCTATGAGAAAAAGGCCACGGATAGGGGGCTTAAACCCGCCTATCTCACCTTTTGCCGCCGCCCCCGAAATACCTCTGAGGGCTGACCCCCCGAAGCGGCGGGCCCCGGTCTGGCGCTCGAAAAGCGTGTATTTTCATGGAAAAATGGGGCCGCAAAGGCGAAAACTCTTGTTTTCACGCCGGGACAGGGTATATATGGCGCACGTGAATATCCGAGATTGGTCTTATTGAGGATTGGTCCAGTACCAAGACCTGATTAGGGCGGGCCAGCTGGCCCGCTTTTTATTTAGGCCCGGCTCAAACGGGGGCAAACATCTCCGTTAACATTGGCGCCGGGCGGGAAGCAAGACGGGTGGATAAGGGAAATACAGGCCTGACCGGACGCATTGAGGAAATTATCGCGTCCACGGTTAATGATATGGGATTCGATATCGTGCGTGTGCAGTTGAGCGGCGATCATAAGCGGCGTTTACAGATCATGGCCGAACCCCAGGACGGACGGCCCATGGTAGTCGAGGACTGCGCCGATATCAGCCGCGCCGTTTCCGCGCTTCTCGACGTCGAGGATCCAATCGGGGGTGCGTATGACCTGGAAGTCAGTTCGCCGGGCCTGGATCGTCCGTTGACGCGGGCAAAGGATTACGAACGCTTCGCCGGGTATGAAGCAAAGGTGGAAATGACAGGGCCGATCGACGGACAGCGCCGGTTTCGCGGCCGTCTTTTGGGCCTTAGGGATAACGTGGTGCAGATCGCGGTCGAGGGGGAAACCCGGGATTTGCCTTATGAGGACATACAACGGGCAAAGCTTGTTCTAACCGAAGAGCTGATTGCCGCATCGAAGGAAAGCCAGATACAATGACTACACCCCAGGAGGCAACCGCCGTTCACTCCCGGCCGGAATTGTTGCAAGTGGCCGAAACCGTCGCCCGCGATAAGGGAATTGACCGGGACGAAGTCCTGGAAGCCATGGAACAGGCGATCCAGAAAGCCGGGCGGTCCAAATACGGCCACGAGCACGATATCAGAGCCTCGATCAACCGCTCCAACGGCGAGATCGCGCTGGCGCGGTATATCGAGGTGGTGGAAAAAATAGAAGAAGAAGAAAACGAACCCATTCAGATCACCCTGGAAACCGCGCTCAAAAGCAATCCCGAGGCCAAGGTCGGCGATTTTATCATCGATCCCCTGCCGCCGATTGATTTCGGCCGAATCGCGGCGCAGACCGCCAAGCAGGTGATCGTGCAAAAGGTCCGTGAAGCGGAGCGCAAACGCCAGTACGAGGAGTTCAAGGACCGCGTCGGCGAGATCGTCAACGGTATCGTCAAGCGGATCGAATTCGGCAATGTCATTGTCGATCTTGGCCGTGGCGAAGCCCTTCTCCGGCGCGACGAATCCATCCCGCGCGAACATTTTAATACCGGCGACCGCGTCCGTTCCTATATTGTTGACGTGCGCGAGGAACAGCGCGGCCCGCAGATATTCCTGTCGCGCACCCATCCCCAATTCATGGCCAAATTGTTCGCGCAGGAAGTTCCGGAAATCTACGACGGCATCATTGAAATAAAATCCGTCGCCCGCGATCCCGGGTCGCGCGCAAAAATCGCGGTGCTGTCTCACGATTCCAGCATTGATCCGGTCGGACCCTGCATCGGCATGCGCGGCTCGCGCGTCCAAGCGGTGGTCGGCGAACTGCAGGGCGAAAAAATCGATATTATCCAGTGGTCGCAAGACCCGGCGGCCTTCATCGTCAACGCATTGGCGCCGGCCGAAGTGGCGAAGGTCGTGCTTGACGAGGAAAACAACAAGATCGAAGTCGTGGTTCCCGATGAACAGCTCAGCCTGGCCATCGGGCGGCGCGGTCAAAACGTGCGTCTGGCTTCTCAATTATCAGGTTGGGATATTGATATCCTGACCGAAGCCGAGGAATCCGAGCGCCGCCAGGAAGAATTCCACAGCCGCTCGAAGCTCCTGATCGACGCGCTGGATGTGGATGATGTGATTGCTCAACTTCTGGTTACCGAAGGATTTTCTTCGGTCGAGGAAGTCGCCTATGTCCCGCTTGAGGATCTGACCTCGATCGAGGGCTTTGACGAAGAAATCGCGGCGGAGTTGGGCGAGCGGGCCAGAGCGTATCTTGCCGCCCGGGACGAAGAACTGACGCGCCGGCGCAATGAACTGCAGGTTTCCGACGATCTTGCTGGAATTGACGGATTAACGCCGACCTTTCTGGTCGCTTTGGGCGAGGCGGAAATCAAAACCCTGGACGATCTTGCCGATCTTGCCAGTGACGAGTTGCGCGAGATTGTCGGTCTGGACGCGCTCACCGAAGACAAGGCCAATGAAATTATAATGGCGGCGCGCGCTCATTGGTTCGCGGATGAGGACGCTCAGGCCGAAGAGTCCGCCGCCGAGGACAGCGCCTCTGGAGCGTAAGCCGGGGTGCGGACAGAATTGTTATGGGAGTCCGGATGGACATGAACGAAGATCTGGCAATATCTCCTCCGGGCGGAACCGGGACGCACGGCAGTCCGCTCAGAAGGTGCCTTGCCAGCCGTACCGAACGGCCAAAGCATGAGATGGTAAGGTTTTCCGTTGATCCCGACGGGGTGCTGGTCCCGGATGTGGATGGCCGTCTGCCCGGTCGGGGTTTGTGGTTGCTGGCCGATCGGGATATGCTACAGAAGGCGTGCAAGAAAGGCTTGTTTGCCAAGGCCGCGCGGGCATCCGTGAAAATTCCTGACGACCTGGGCGAGCGTATTGAGCGACTTTTGACGCAACGCTGCCTGGACCGGATTGGCCTGGCCCGGCGCGCCGGTCAGGCCGTCGCAGGTTTCGAAAAAGTCCGCGCCATGCTTAGGGGCGGCAAGGTCGGCGTTTTGTTGCAGGCCCACGATGGCGCAGAGGGCGGTCGGTCCAAGGTGCAGGCGCTTGATCCGGGCGCGCCCTTGATTGATCTGTTCGACGCCGTCGAACTTGGCGCCGCTGTGGGCCGGGAACATGCGGTCCACATGGCCGTGGCTCGGGGACGGCTGGCCGAGGAGTTGATACGGGACGCAAACCGGCTGCGCGGATTTCGCAAGTCGGACCCGACCCACGAAACGAGTTCGGCTCAAAGGCGCCGGGCGCATTAAAATCGGTTGAAGGCACTGGAAGCTATTAGAGAATGAGTGAAACCGAGAACACAGATAAGAAGAAGCCGAGCAAGCCGCTAAGCCTTTCCAGGCCCGGCAAGCTGGAGCTTAAGAAAACCGTCGAAACCGGACAGGTCCGACAGAGCTTTTCTCATGGCCGGTCCAAGATGGTGACGGTCGAGGTGCGCAAGAAGCGGACCTTCGCTCCCGATTCCGGCGGGCAGATGGCCGAGGTGCGAAGCGAGCCCTTTGCCGCCGGCAGCGCCGCGCTTACCGAGTCCGCCCCCGTTGAAGCGGCTGTCGAGGAAATCCAGACGTTCAAGGATGAGGGTATCGATCACCTGACGGAAACGGAAAAAGCCGTCCGTGCCCGGGCCCTGGTGGATTCGCAGAAAAGGCTCGAACGCCTACAGGCGGAAGCCGAGCTGGCATCAGCGCAGGAAGCGGAAGCGAAAGCTGAGGCGGAAGCCAAAGCTGAAGTTGCGGAGGCCGAAGTAAAGCCCGCTCCCGATACGGTCGAAGTCGAGCGGTCGGTCGAAGAAGTAAAAGAGCAGGAAATACAAGCGATCGCCGCTACTGAGATCGGGGTCAAAAAACTCAATGTTCTTGAAGAAGAAGAAGAAGAAGAAAAAGGAGAG
>JAOUPW010000230.1 GCA_029879665.1 Rhodospirillales bacterium
CACCGCCGAAAACGTGCGCCGGGTTCTGAAAGGAAACACATGAGTACCGTTAATCTCTCCCTCGATGACCTGCGCGCCCTGACTGTGCGGGCGTTTGTTGCTTCCAACACCACCGAGACTAATGCCCAATCGGTCGCGGACGCCCTGGTTCATGCGGAAGCCGACGGCCAGTCGGGACACGGGATTTCGCGGATTCCGTCCTATGCCGGGCAATCCAAAAGCAGCAAGGTGGACGGCCACGCGGTTCCTGAAATCGTCAGCGAAAGCGCCTCGGCGATCCGCATCGACGCCTGTTCCGGCTTTGCCTATCCGGCCCTGGACCTGGCTCACGCCCGTCTTTCTGAAATGGCCCACGCCACCGGTATCGCCGCCGCCGGCGTCTTCCGCTCCCATCATTGCGGCGCCGCCGGCTATCATGTGGAGCGCTTGGCGGATAAAGGCCTGATCGCCTTTCTGTTTGCCAATACACCCAAAGCGATCGCTCCCTGGGGCGGCCGCGAAGCCTTGTTCGGCACCAATCCCATCGCTTTTGCCGCTCCCCGGCGGAACAATCCCGCCCTGGTCATCGACCTTTCCCTGAGCAAGGTGGCGCGGGGCAAGATCATGGTCGCGGCCCAGGAAGGAAGGCCGATCCCGGAAGGCTGGGCTTTCGATTCCGAAGGCAAGCCGATTACCGACGCCAAGGCGGCATTGGCCGGAACCATGGCCCCCATGGGCGACGCCAAAGGTGCGGCCCTGGTGATGATGGTGGAAATCCTGGCTGCCGCGCTCACCGGTGCAAATTTCGGCTTCGAATCCTCATCCTTCTTTGATGCCGAAGGTCCTTCTCCGGCGGTCGGCCAGACCCTGATCACCCTTGATCCGGATGCGTTTTCCGGCGGGGCTTTCGCCGATCGCCTGGAAACCATGATTCAGGCCGTGTTCGATCAACCCGGCGCCCGCCTGCCCGGGAGCCGCCGCATCGAGGCGCGGGAAAAGGCGCACGCGGACGGCGTCGAAATTGCCGAGGCGCTCTACAAGAATATTCGAAAAATCGCCGGCGAATAAAATCTAGAACCGGGGAATGTCGGGGAAGCGCGTCTTGCCGTGGTGGATGTGCACCCGGCCCAGTTCGGCGCAACGATGCAGTTCGGGATAAACCTTACCGGGATTAAGCAATCCGTCCGGATCGAACGCGCATTTCACCCGTTGTTGTTGTTTCATGTCTTCTTCCGTGAACATCACGCCCATCAGGTCGCGTTTTTCGACGCCGACGCCGTGTTCGCCGGTCAGCACGCCGCCGACTTCGACGCACAGTTTCAGGATCTCGGCGCCAAATTCCTCGGCTTTCTCCAGTTCTTCGGCAATGTTGGCGTCATAGAGAATCAGCGGGTGCAGATTGCCGTCGCCGGCGTGAAAGACATTGGCGACGCGCAGGCCGTAATGGTCCGAAAGTTCCGCCATGCGTTTCAGCACCAAGGGAAGCTTGTGGCGCGGAATGGTGCCGTCCATGCAGTAATAATCCGGTGAAATGCGGCCGATGGAGGGAAAGGCGTTCATGCGCCCGGCCCAGAACTGTGCGCGTTCCGCCTCGCTGTTGCTGACACGGACGAAGGTGGCTCCGGTATCCCGGCCGATGCCTTCGACCCGTCCGATCAGGTAGTCCACTTCCGCCGGCGGACCGTCCAATTCAACCACCAGCAGGGAATTCACGTCCAGCGGGTAGCCGGAATCGACAAACTGCTGCATGGCTTCGATGGCCAGTTTGTCCATCATTTCCATACCGCCGGGGATGATGCCGCCGGCGATGATATTGGCGACGCATTGCCCGCCGTCTTCAATCGAAGGAAACCCCAGCAGCATGGCCCGCGCCGTTTCCGGTTTCTTGAGGATGCGCACGGTGACTTCGGTGACGACGCCGAGCAGGCCTTCCGATCCGGTCAGCAACCCGAGCAGATCAAAGCCTCCCGCGTCCAGATGCTTACCGCCGATGCGCACTACCTCGCCGGTGATCAGCACCATTTCGACGCCGAGCACATTGTTGGTGGTGAGGCCGTATTTCAGGCAATGCATACCGCCGGAATTTTCCGCGATGTTCCCGCCGATGGAACACGCGATGCGGCTGGATGGGTCCGGTGCGTAGTAGAATCCGGCATGTTCGACCGCATTGGTGATGCCCAGATTGGTGACGCCCGGCTGGGTGACGACGCAACGGTTTTCGAAATCAATTTCGAGAATTTTGTTGAACTTGCCCAACCCGACCATGATCCCGTCGGCCAGCGGCAGCGCCCCGCCGGACAGCGAGGTGCCGGCGCCCCGAGGCACGATCTTGATGCCTTCCCGGTGGCAATATTTGAGGATTTCGGAAATCTGCGCCGTGGTTTCCGGCAGGACCACGACCAGCGGCAACTGGTGATAGGCGGTCAGGCCGTCGCTGTCATAGGCTTCCAGTTCCTCGGGCGCGGTAATCACCCCTTCGCCGGGCACGATGTCCCTTAACCGCGCGATGATTTCAGGGCGGCGGGCAATAATCCCAGCATCTGGTTCGGGCATGAGCATGGGAACGGTTCCTCTAAAAAGGCACCATAAGAATACCCGTCTCGAGGGGCGCCGTCCAACCCCTCCGAAGCCGGTGATTTACGTGTAACAGCCTGCGACCCGCGCCCGTTGCTGGACCAGGGTAAGGACCAGGTCGATGGCGGGGGTCGGGATGCCGGTCAGCCGACCCATTTCCTGCACCGACGTGACCAGGGCGTCGATTTCCATGGGACGGCCCAGTTCCAGGTCTTGCAGCATGGAGGTCTTGTGCGCGCCGACCTTGGCCGCGCCATCGATACGTTTTTCCACGTCGACAGGAAAATTGACCCCCAGTTTTTCGCCGATTTCCTTGGCTTCCAGCATCATTTTTCGTGCTACTCCGCGGGTGCCTTCCTCGGTGGCGATCACGTCCAGGGTGGCGTGGGTCAGGGCGCTGATCGGGTTGAAGCACAGGTTGCCCCATAGTTTGACCCAGATTTCGTCGCGGATGCGGGACCGTACCGGGGCTTTCAGTCCGGCGGCGATCAGGGCTTCGCTCAGGCGCGTCACCCGGTCGGTTTTTTCGCCATCCGGTTCACCCAGGGTGAATTTATTGCCGCTGATGTGTTCGATCACGCCCGGCTCGGAAATTTCGCAGGCCGGATATACGACGCAACCGATGGCCCGTTCAGGTCCGATGCCGTCCCACTGTATGCCGCCGGGATCAACGGACTCGACGCGGTGATTTTCATAATCCCCCGGAAGTTTATAAAAGTACCACCATGGCACGCCGTTGACCGCCCAGACCACCGCCGTCTTCGGTCCCAGCAACGGCTGCATGGAGTCGACGACTCCGGGCACCGAATGGGCCTTCAGGGTCATGATGATAAAATCCTGAGGGCCGGCTTCGGCGGGATCGTTCGTGGCGGTGGGGTGGGTGACGAATTCTTCGCCGCCGCTGCGCAAGGTCAGACCGTTCTTGCGCATGGCTTCCAGGTGAGGGCCGCGCGCGATCAGGGTGACATCGGCACCGCTCCGCGCCAGTTCCGCGCCCATGTAGCCGCCGATGGCGCCGGCGCCATAAACGCAGACCTTCATCAGACCAGACCCAGCTTTTCGGCGAGGCCGATCCGTTGCAGCTTGCCGGTGGCGCCCTTGGGGATTTCCTCCAGGATCAGGATTTTGCGCGGCACCTTGAAATCCGCCAGCTTTTCCGAAGCGAACGCCTTGAGGGACGCTTCGTCCGCGCTCTTCCCTTCGCGCAGGACCACGGCGGCGGCCACTTCCTCGCCGAGTTTGTCGTGGGGCATGGCAAAGGTCACCACCTGCTGCACGGCGGGATGGTCCATGAAGATTTCATCCACCTCGCGCGGCGAAATTTTTTCTCCGCCCCGGTTGATGATTTCTTTCAGGCGTCCGGTGATGGACACGTATCCGGCCTCATCCATCATTCCCTGATCGCCGGTGCGGAACCAGCCGTTGGTGAAGTTTTCGGCGTTGGCTTTCGGGTTGTTTTCGTAACCGACGGTCACGTTGTCGCCGCGAATGACGATTTCACCGATGGTGCCGGCGGGTTGCAGGTTGCCGGATTCGTCCATGATAGCGACTTCCGGGCCGGCGGCGACGCCGACGGTGCCCGGCTTGCGTTCCCCCGGCGGCAGGGGGTTGGAGGCCATCTGGTGGGTGGCCTCGGTCATGCCGTAGGCTTCGATTACCGGGCAGCCGAAGGTTTCTTCCAGTTCGCTCATCACCTGCGGCGGCAGGGACGATGACGATGAACGAACGAAACGCAACTTGGCGTTGGCGACGATTTCGGCGTTACGCCCGGCGCGGGTCAGGATCGCCTGATGCATGGTCGGTACGGCGGTGTACCAAGTGGGTTTAGCGTCTTTCAGCCAGGAAAAGAATTTGAGCGCGTTGAAGCCTGGGGTGCAGTAGATGGACGCGCCGGCGCCGAGTGAGGTCAGCACGGCGGCGATTAGGCCATGAATGTGGAACAATGGCATGATGTTGAGGCAGCGGTCTTCGGGGGTCAGCGCCAGGGTGGCGCGGATGTTACGCGC
>JAOUPW010000231.1 GCA_029879665.1 Rhodospirillales bacterium
ATCATGATATCGTTGGCGACCCCAATGTCTATGCCGAAGGCCAGTTGCCAGAGAACTGCCGCGGCCAAAACGATTTGAAGCAACGTATTGATTTTACTTATTTTTAATGGATCCATGGTCAGGGTGTGGGTAATCGTGTGGAAAAGAATGGCACCCCCGAGAATCAAGAGGTCGCGAAAAACAACCAGGATCACAAGCCACATGGGGATCAGTGCCTCGTGGCCGAGGGTAACATAAATGCTGACCAGCAACGCCTTGTCGGCCAGCGGATCAAGAAAAGCCCCGAGCACTGTTTCCGCATTGAAACGCTTGGCGATGATGCCGTCGATGGCGTCGCTGATCCCGGCGGCAATAAATACCCAGAAAGCGAACATGAACTGGCCGGTTATAACCAGCCAGACAGTCAGGGGAACCGCCAGAATCCGCCCAAGGGAAATAAGGTTCGGAAGATTCACTAAAAATTTCCTTTGTCAGGGGTTGCTGGCGGGCGGCGGTCGCGTTGTCTTGAGGGTCCAAGTGCCTTCTTCCTGGGCAAGATATAAATCCGCCTGTTCAAGGGCCACTGCCAACTGTTCCGTCTCTCCGATGAAATGAAGATTGACGTGGGCTTCATCGCGGGCCAGCAACACCAGGTCAAGGCGGCGGATCACGGCGACCCGGCCCAGATTATTGCGAACCTTGAGCCATTCGTTTAAGGATTTGATTGGAACCTTGACCGCGATCACCGCCGGGTGGCCGAATTGAAGGAGATTGTCTTTTTTCCAATTATTCTCGATCTCAAGACTCAATGAAATCGCGGCCCGTTTTAAAAGATTGTTCAGAGGTTCTTCGGGAGCGGAAACGAACTTTTTAACGATCGGGGTATTCTGCCGCGCCGCGCCATAGCGAACGATGTACACATCAAGTTCATTTCGTCTGTCGCCCGGAGCCATGCGTAAGATGCCTCGGGCAACCATGGCATCGCCGGTACCGTACCGTTTGGCGATGGCGGTCAGCCGCTGCAAGTCTCCTTCGACAGCTTGTTCAACGCCGATGGTGGCAATATCCGAAAGATCACCGATGGGCAGAATCTGCGGCACCATCCCGTCCAGGGGAGGGCGGGCCTGCCAGGCTTCGCGCCAGGGATTAGGGTCATCCCAGAGCAACAGGGCGCCTGCCGCCTGATAGACCGGCAGGATGAGAAGCGGCTTGGACGGCGTTTCGGCAAAGGGCAGGGAGTTTCCGTTCAGGAGTTCCCGGATCTTGTCATCCTTGAACAGGTAGTTCAGCTTTGCCAGATATCTGACCGGCGAGGTCTTTTCCTCGGAAACGGAAAATCCCTGAACATACGGCGTAATCTCCTCCCGGCTCAGATCGGGCAGACGGTTTCTGTCTTCCAGCAGGGTCATGCGGTTGAGAAGGCGGCGAAAGGCCTTGATCTCGCCCTCGGCCAAGGCCTGTTCGCGGGCGGCGGCGGCGGTTTCCGAGGTGACGTCCACGGCGACGTTTCTGACTTCGAAAACATTGGCGATCTGGCCCCAGGCCGGCCCGGACGGGCCTAATAGGAGCGCCAGAATAAACGCTGGAATCCTCAATAACTTGACGGTCGTGGACAGGGAGGAGGTCAAGTGGGGAACCTGGGGGTGATGGATCATGTTGCAAACGCTTCCGGATACAGTATCTTCTGCTCGTTCCCGAGCTCTGCAATCTAGCACACCAAGCCGGAGGGTGAAGACATTAGCGGCCTCAACTACAAGGATGCGGGCGTAGATATAGACGCAGGAGAGGCCCTGGTCGAGGCTATAAAGCCCCTTGCCGGATCGACCCGGCGTTCTGGCGTCATGTCCGGACTGGGCGGTTTTGGCGCCCTGTTCGATCTTAAGGAGGCGGGCTTTACCGATCCCGTCCTGGTCGCCGCCACCGATGGTGTCGGCACCAAGCTCAAAGTCGCCATTGAAGCCGGAAAACACGACACTGTGGGCATCGATCTGGTTGCCATGTGTGTGAACGACCTGGTGGTTCAGGGCGCCGAACCCCTGTTTTTCCTTGATTACTTCGCAACCGGAAAACTGAATATCGAAGACGGCGGCCGCATTATTTCCGGCATCGCCGAAGGCTGCCGTCAGGCCGGATGCGCCCTAATCGGGGGCGAGACGGCGGAAATGCCCGGCATGTATTCCGGAGGCGATTACGATCTCGCCGGATTTGCCGTCGGTGCGGTGGAACGTGAAAGTATTTTGAGTGGCGCGGATGTGGCCGAAGGCGACGTGATTCTGGGCCTGGCATCCAACGGCCTTCACTCCAACGGATTTTCCCTGGTGCGTAAGGTCGTTGAGGCATCCGGATTGGATTATACGGCCCCGGCGCCTTTCGCTGAGGGCCGGTCTCTGGGTGAATCCCTTCTTGAACCCACCCGGATTTATGTCAAAAGCTCTCTTGCCGCCATTCGCGCCGGCGGTGTCCATGGATTGGCCCACATCACCGGTGGAGGATTGCTGGAAAACATTCCCCGGGTCATGGCGGATACGCTGGAAGCCCGGCTTGACGCCGGCGCATGGCCTTTGCCGCCGGTTTTTTCGTGGCTGGCCGGACAAGGCGGCATCGAAAGACAGGAAATGGCGCGCACTTTCAACTGCGGCATCGGCATGGCTGTGATCGTTTCCGCCGACAGGGCGGATGAGCTGGAAAAAATATTTCGGAATGCGGGGGAAACCGTCTACGCCATCGGACGGATTTCCGCCCATGAAGGTGACGGTCCTTGGGTCCGGATCGACGGTGCGGAGGACTTATGGCATCCCTGAAGCTGGCAGTTCTGATTTCAGGACGCGGGTCCAACCTGCAATCCCTGATCGATGCTTGCGCGGAAGAAAGCTTTCCCGCCGAAATCGTCACCGTCATTTCCAACGTGCACGGGGTCAAGGGGCTGGAACGGGCGCACAAGGCGGGCCTTCCCACCGTGGTCATCGATCACAAAGAGTTCAAGGACCGGGAAAACTTCGAAGACGCTCTTCACGACGTGATTTCCGGGGCCGGCGCCGATCTGGTCTGCCTGGCCGGATTCATGCGATTGTTGACCGGTGATTTCGTAAGACGCTGGCAGGATTGCCTGATCAATATCCATCCCTCGCTTCTTCCGGCGTTTAAGGGATTGCATGTGCATGAGAAAGTCCTCGAAGCCGGAGCGCGGTTTTCCGGTTGCACCGTTCATTATGTGCGTCCAGATATGGATTCCGGTCCGATCATCGTACAGGCGGCGGTTCCGGTTCACGGCGACGATACGCCCGATACCCTGGCCACCCGCATTCTGGAACAGGAACACAGGATATATCCCCTGGCTGTTCGCCTGATCGCCAGCGGCCGGGTGCGGGTGGAAAATGAACGGGTGATCATTGACGGCGCAGTGGCGCCCGACGCAGGCATGATTAATCCAGCTGAGGACTAAGGGCCACGCAAAAACGGCCACCTTTGGGGGTGGCCGTTTCAATATCTCGGGTGAAAGCCGGAATCAGCCGGCGATTTCAATCTCGCTGAAGAAGAATGAAATTTCCTTGGCCGCGTTTTCCGGCGAATCCGATCCGTGGACCGAATTTTCCTGAACGTCTTTGCCGACCGCTTTGCGGATGGTGCCTTCGTCGGCGTTGGCCGGGTTGGTGGCGCCCATGATCTCGCGGTTGCGGACAATGGCGTTTTCGCCTTCGAGCACCTGGACCACGACCGGGCCGGAAACCATGTATTCGCATAATTCATTGTAGAAAGACCGTTCAGCGTGAACGGCATAAAATGCCTGGGCCTGATCAAGGGTCAGCCTGAGTCGTTTCTGAGCCACGATTCTAAGCCCGGCTTCTTCAAAGAAGGAGTTGATCTTGCCGGTCAGATTGCGGGCTGTTGCGTCCGGTTTGATAATGGACAGTGTGCGTTCGGTCATATCCTCAAGGCGCTCCGTTATTGTTGTCGCGATCATATAATTTTGTTTGTTGTTCCGGGTGTTCCCATTCGCGGTTTAATTCCGGGCCCCGGTTGAAGACGGCGCGTTATAGACGCATCATGGCCCGGTGGCAACCGGTCTTTCCAAAATTAATATTGATAAAATTCAGAAAATATTCAAAAAAATCGTTTTATTACATATGGTTATAAATTCGTTTCGTTTAGGGCGATTTGCCGGATTGAATATTATTCTGTTCCTGGGGGCCAGGGCGCGTGTTGCGCGGAAACGAAGATCATTTCGGTGGCCGCCTTATCGGCGTTTTCCTTCCCCTTCAGCTGTGCTATCACCCGCGCCATGTTACACATCAATGATCTTACATATCGGATCGGTGGACGGGTTCTCTTCGATCAGGCGACTGTCGCCATTCCCGCCGGGCACAAGGCAGGACTTGTCGGGCGAAATGGCACCGGCAAGACAACTCTGTTTCGTTTGATCACCGGCGAATTGCAAATCGACGGCGGTGCCATAAACGTGCGCAAGCAGGCCCGCATCGGCACGGTCGCCCAGGAAGCCCCGGCTGGTCCGCAATCCCTGCTTGAAACCGTTCTCGATGCCGATACGGAACGGTCCCGTTTGATGGAAGAAG
>JAOUPW010000232.1 GCA_029879665.1 Rhodospirillales bacterium
TTCCCCGGAACCTTCCAAGGCGGCACAACTGCGCGCCATGCTGACCTCGCCCGAGTTGGAATTCATCATGGAAGCCCATGACGGCATTTCCGCCAAAATCGTCGAGGAAGCGGGCTTCAAAGGCATCTGGGCGTCCGGACTGTCGGTATCGGCGGCCTTGGGGGTGCGCGACAATAACGAAGCCTCATGGACCCAGGTGCTGGAAGTGCTCGAATTCATGTCCGACGCCACCACCATTCCCATCCTGGTCGACGGCGATACCGGCTACGGCAACTTCAACAACATGCGCCGGGTGGTGCGCAAACTGTGCCAGCGCGACGTCGCCGGCATCTGCATCGAAGACAAGCTGTTCCCGAAAACAAATTCTTTCATCGGCGACGGCCAGCCGTTGGCCGATATCGACGAGTTCTGCGGCAAGATCAAGGCCGGCAAGGACAGCCAGACGGATGCGGATTTTTCCATCGTCGCCCGCATCGAAGCCCTGATCTCCGGCTGGGGCCTGGACGAGGCGCTGAAGCGGGCCGAGGCTTATTGCAACGCCGGTGCCGATGCGCTGTTGATTCATTCCAAACAGTCCACCGCCGATGAAATTCTCGCCTTCAAAAAAGAATGGGGAGATCGCCTGCCGGTGGTGATCGTGCCGACCATCTATTACGCCACGCCGACAAGTGAATTCCGGGATGCCGGGATGTCGCTGGTGATTTGGGCCAACCATAACCTGCGCGCTTCAATCACCGCCATGCGCGAAACCTCAAGCCGGATTCATCGCGAGGAAAGCCTGGTCGGCATCGAAGGTAATGTGATTTCGGTAAAAGACATCTTCGAGTTGACCGGCAACGCGGAACTGGCGGAAGCGGAAAAACGCTACCTGCCGTCGCCCCGCGATGAAGTGCGCGCGGTGATCCTGGCGGCGTCCCGGGGCGAAGAACTGGGAACCCTGACCGAAGACCGGCCCAAATGCATGATCGACGTGCGCGGCCAGCCCTTGCTGCGCCGTCTGGTTTCCACCTTCACCGAAGGCGGCGTGCGCAACGTCACCGTGGTGCGGGGCTACAAAAAAGAAATGATCAACCTGCCGTCGGTCAAAACCATCGACAACGACGTTCATGCCACCACCGGCGAAGCCGGCAGCCTCGCCTGCGCCCGTGACGTCATCAAGGGGCCGTGCCTGATCGCTTATGGCGATATTCTGTTCCGTCAGTACATTTTGGATCAGGTTCTGGAAACCGAAGACGACATCGTGCTTGCCGCCGATGCCCTGTGGCGGGAACGGGAGTCTTCCGGCGCCGAAAACTGGGTGCGCGACCTGGTGTCCTGCTCGACGCCGTTTTCGACCGGTTACCTGGACGATCAGGCGGTGCGTCTGACCGGAATCGGTCCCGACCTTGCCGATGATGCCGTTTCCGGCGAATGGATCGGATTGTTGAAGTTGAGCGCCAAGGGTTCCGAAACCGTAAAGGGCGTCCTTGAGTCCATGCGTGCGGACGGCACCCTGCAAAAGGCCAGCATGATCGACCTGATCAACCGTATTCTGAAAGAAGGAAACACGGTTTCCGTGGTTTACGTCACCGGCCACTGGCTTGACGTGGACAACGCCTTCGACCTGGCCAAAGCCCGCGAATTTCTATGATCCCGGCAGATGCGTTCCTCAAGCCCGCGCGCGCCAAGGGGGTGGACTTTTTCAGCGGCGTGCCCTGTTCCCTGCTGACGCCGATCATCAACCGGGTCATTAGCGGTGGAAGCGGGGGCGGAGGCGATTTCAAGTATGTCGCCGCCGCCAGCGAAGGCGAAGCGGTCGCTATTTCCGCCGGCGCCTGGCTGGCCGGGCATACCTCCGCCGTCATGTTCCAGAATTCCGGCCTCGGCAACGCCGTCAATCCGCTGACCTCGCTTAACTTTCCGTTCCGCATACCGGCGTTGCTGATCGTTACCTGGCGCGGCGGTCCGGGTTTCAAGGACGAGCCGCAGCACGAATTGATGGGTGAAATCACTCCGGACCTGCTGGACGTCCTGCGCATTCCGCACCGGCCGTTTCCCAAGGCGGCCGGCGATGTTGAGGGTGCGCTTGAAGAAGCACTCACGGAAATGAATAAAACCGGCATCCCCTTCGCCTTCATCATGGAAAAGGGCGATGTGGAAAGCGAAAAGCTCAACGCGTCCGCCGTTCAGAACCGGCCTGAAGGTGTGTTTGCGAACCGGAACGGCGGCGGCGAACGAACCGGACGCTATCAAACCCTGGAACGGCTTCTCGATGTGCTGCCCGAAGAAGCGGCGGTAATCGCGCCGACGGGAAAAAGCGCGCGCGAACTGTTCACCATCGCCGACCGGCCCCAGCACTTGTATCAGGTCGGTTCCATGGGCTGCGCCGCGCCCATGGGCTTGGGCGTCGCACTGAACGTCGAACGCCCGGTGGTGGTAATCGACGGCGACGGAGCCGTGTTGATGAAAATGGGGGCGCTCGCCACCGTCGGCGCCTATGCGCCGGAAAACTTAATTCATATCGTGCTCGATAACGGCACCTACGATTCCACCGGCGGCCAGCCGACCGTGTCGCCGTCGGTTGAATTCGCCGAGATTGCCGTCGCCAGCGGCTATGCGTCCGCCGTCGCTTGCGACGGACTGGATGCTTTCTCGGATGCGGTGGGCGCATCGCTAAGGGAAAAAGGTCCGCACCTGATCCATATGCGCATCGCGCCCGGATCGAAATCCGATCTTGGCCGTCCGACCATCGCGCCCCGCGATGTCGCCCGGCGCTTCCGGGATTTTCTTGCAGGGGGCTGAACCGCCATGAGCCACAACACCTGGATCCACCGGGGCGTCCGTATCGTTCTGGTCAAGCCGTTGGCGAAAACGCCGGTAACGCCCAATCAAGTGACGGTGGCGCGCATTGCCACCGGCCTGGCGGCGGCGGCGGCCCTGGCCATGGGCGATCCGCTCTGGAGTACCTGGGGTGCGGGGTTGTTCGTTCTGTCGATACTCATGGACCGCGCCGACGGGGACTTGGCGCGGCTGACCGGCAAGACCTCCCCCTTGGGCCATACCCTGGACCTGATCTCGGACGCCAGCTGCAATACCCTGATCTTCGTCGGGCTGGGGTTGGGGCTGCGCGGGGGCGGCTATGGCCTCTGGGCCATCGCCATGGGCATCGTTGCCGGAGCGTCGGTGGGGGTGATCCTGTGGCGGGTGATGCAGATCGAGGAAACCCAGGGCGCGCGGGCGGCGGAACTGGGCAGTTACGCCGGCTTCGATCCCGATGACGCCATGCTCGCCGTGCCCCTGATGATCCTGCTGGGCGGGTCTGAGCCCTTGTTGTTGGCGGCCTTCATCGGGGCGCCGGCCTTCGCCGTATTCTTCTTTTTGTTTACCGGTCGCCGGCTTTCTTAATCGTTTTTCGCCCGTCGCGCCTTTTCCGCCACCTTGTCGTTGAACCGTTCCCAATTCACGACCATGCGTTGATGCCGCCCTTCGCCGATCAGGTCCAGACCGTCATGGGCGCTGACCTTGAACGTCAGTCGGCGCCCTTCCACTTCGATGCACTGTACGGAAACGCAGACCGTAAGTCCGGGCGGCGTCGCGCTTACGTGAGAAACGTCAATATGTATCCCAAGACTGCCTTCGCCTTCATCAAGATGAGGGGCGATCGCTTCGATACACGCCCATTCCATAAGTCCGACCATGAAGCCGGTGGCCAGAACCTGGGGCATTGAACGGAATTGCTCCGCTTCCGGATAAAGATGGGGCACGGTTTTGTTTTCAGGGATCGTAAAGGCATGGACGTATTCGATCCCAGGCTTCAGGCTGGCTTTCATGACCGGGCTTTCCTGGTTTTAAGCAGCACGAACAGGCTCCATAGGGTATAGATGGCGGCGCCGGTACCGGCGGCGGCGAAAAAGGGGAGCAGCAAGCCGGCCCAGGTGATCGGCGCTATCAGGTAAATTCCGTCTTCCAGTTCAAACCCGGCGAAACCCGGATAGCCGATCGCTTCCCCTTCTTCCAATTCCTGCGCCTTATCGATACCCAGGTTGAGGAACATGGAAATCAGCGCCGAGGCGCAGCCGGCAATGCCCAGAACCCAGGCCCAGTCGCCCAGTACGCTGTCCCGGAAGCCGATCCCCAGGCACAGGAACAGCGCGCCGTAGCTGAGTGCGCCGGAAATGTAATCCAGGTAGTATCCCAGTTTCGAGGTTTTGCCCGACTGGCGCGCCAGTTCGCCGTCGAAATGATCCATGAACCGGGCCAGCACGAACAGCCCGGCGCCCCAATTGGCGGCAACGGGATCGCCGACGGCGAACAGGGCGGCGCCGGCAAGCGCCACCGCCAAGGTGAAAAGGGTCAGCTGATTGGGGCTGATGGGCGTCGCCACCAGGGGTTTGACGAGAACGCTGGCGATTTGCTGGTCCCAGGGTGGTTTTTTCACTTGGGGAAGCCTACATTTGGTTGAGCGGAACAGACGATCCAAGGTGTTGGATGTCGTCCGGCAAGTCAAGGCGTCCGCTTAAGTATCGGTCAAGTATCGCTTCATCATCAAGAAAAGGT
>JAOUPW010000233.1 GCA_029879665.1 Rhodospirillales bacterium
GTTGGCGATTTTTTCCTGTTGTTGTGCGGTGTCGAGTTCTTCCTGAATTTTTCCAAGCCGGTCGAACTCCCGCCTGATCCGCATGATCAGAGGGATGAAAATGAAGATCCCCTCCAGAACAATGACAAGTATGATTGCCGCCAGAACATAGGAATCCTGAAGTTCAAAGGCTTTGGTTTTTTTTCTGTGATCCAGCTCGATCTGATAAACAACCGTGTTCAAGCCATCAAGCAGACGTCCCCGTGCGGCCAAGAGCACCCGGGCCGCAGAGGGATCATCTTCCGATAATTGATCATCGGAGGTGGCGATCAGCGTACGGATATCGCGAACAAAACCGTTGACCTGATCCTCAAGGCGGGACGGATCCTGAAAATACATTTTGGCGATGACGTCGTAATCCGGTTCGGTGATTCCCTTATGACCAAAGAGATCCCGAACCAGTTGGGTATGGGCGGTTTCCAATTGACCGGCGGCCACGGCCAGTTGCCGGCGAAGGTCCGTCCGCGCGTCCGGGTCATCAACATGTATAAGCTGTTGCGTGAGCAGGGCGCTTCGCTGGGACAGCACCATCTGCCGTTCCACCTGATTCTTGGCCATGACCGCCAATTCATGGGAAGAGATCATGCCCTGAAGGCCGAAATAGGCGGCAACGGTGAGCATGACGACGCCGCCCATGGTCAACATGTAACGGCAGATCATTCCCGTCATTGCCGGAACGGAAGGTTTGTCAGGCATGAATTGTCCGTAAGTATCCTAAGAGTAATTGGCGCACGCGGAAGATCATGGTGTGCAGGAGCAAAATTCAACGTGCAACATATCATAGTAATTAATGGTACTACATTTGTTATAGATGTCTAAAACAATCATTAATATGCCTTTTTACTTAAAATAATAAAACAAACTATCTAAAACTTTAGACAAATACTTTATTTAAATTTATGTTTTATAAATCATATTTTCTCCCACAAGCACTTGTATTTGCGTTCATTCTGCCGCGGGATATTGCGGCGGGAATTTCATCCACATTTTATCCCCCGTTCTTCCACAGCCGGGATCAAAAAATTAAAGAGGAAATTCGGTAAATCTTTTTTTGGGCGAAGAAGCGGATTTTTTGCGAATCGATTCGCGCGGGCCGATTCGGGAAAAGCTTTAGGACTTAAGACTCACCGTCGCGGGAGGCTCGGTTGCTCCGCCAGGTTTCCAGTTGGGCGCGGCGGTTGGAAGCGAACCGGGCCGTGGCTTCGGTCTCGGCATTGGTCCGGAACCTGTTATTGAGGGCGTTTTGTGCTCGGCGCAGCTTGGCCTCCGCCCTTTTCAGGTGTGCGCTCCTGGCGGCTTCAATCCGTTTTATCCGGGAATCGCGCCAATCGTCCATTTGCCGGAGCCGCCGCGCGCCCTGGTCGAGATGAGCGCGGACGCGGATTTCGTTCTGGTTGTCACCGGCGGGTTGCGGGGGGAAATTCAGGCTGGACGTTTGTACCGGCGGACGGAGGACGGGGAGGGGGCTGGCCACAGTGCTTCGCGCTGCGGATTCCGGATTAGAGGGGGAGTCCGGGAGGAGTAATTCCCGGTCCTTCCCCCGGGCCGTCCGTCGTTCCTGATCCCAAAGTCTCAGAACCTTGCGTTTGTAGGGTTTCTGCACTTCGGGGGTCGAGGAATGATAGAGCGCCGCCGCATCCGACCACGACCGGGTGTTGTCGAAGTGGCTTTTCAGAAATTCGGCGGCAAAGGCGACGTTGCGCCCCGGATCGAAGGCTTCTTCCAGATTGAGGAAGTTTTCTCCATGATAAAATAGATTAATCTGCATGCATCCGACATCGATATTGCTGACCCCCTGGGACTGGAGGTTGCGGACGTAGTCGATGGCGGCTTGCTTGGATGGGAAATAATGGCCCTTTCCCCGGGCCGTGACCGTCCACGGCCAGGCAAAACTTTCCCCCTTGGCTTCGTCCCAGCGCCCGCTCTCGGCGAGCGAAATCGCCCCCAGCAGATGGCGGGGAATGCGCTCGGCCCGTTCCCGCCGGGCCGTTTCACGGTCGCAGATTTGTTCCGTAATTTCATGGGCTTGAAGCGCCCATGCCGGCGCAGGGGCCAACCCGGCCAGGACCGCCAGAAGGGCCGCCGGAAGAAAGGGCATCAGGGTCGGTTTCAGAGTCCGGAACACAGTCATCTCCTCAGGAACTGACAGTGTACCAGCAATCTCCATGCCAAAAGTTAAGGCCGGAGCTTATGGCCGACAATTAAGGTTTGAGCAGGCCCGGATCCATCCCGGCCAGAGCCGCGATCAGGCGTTCTACGCCCTGGCCGAGGGCGGCCATGCCTTCCCCGGGTTCGATCCGGTTTTCGTCCATATAGATGGCCCGGTTGATTTCGATTTGCAGGGCATGTACGCCGTCCTTGGGGCGGCCGTATTCCCGGGTGGTGAAGCCGCCGGCATACGGGTTGTTGCGGGTGGTGCGGAAGCCTAAATCCTTCAGGATACGTTCCACGTGGTTGGTGACGGCCGGCGCCGCCGACAGCCCGTGACGGTCGCCCAGAACCATATCGACCCGTTTCAATCCGGGATCCCGGTCTATGGGCCCGCCGACGGACGGCATGGAATGGCAATCAATCAGCAGGCAGCCCCCGAACCGCTTGCGGGTGACGGCAATCAAGCCCCGAAGGGCTTCGTGGTAGGGCACATGACAGGCCTCGATGCGGGCGCGGGCATCGGCGAAGTGAATTTTATCGCCATAGATATCCTCGCCGCTGGAGACCACTTTGGGGATGGTTCCCAGACCGGCGGAAATTCGCGGCGAGGTGGTGTTGACGAAGGCCGGCAAGGGGCCGTCGAACATCGCCGGGTCAAGTTCGAAAGGCTCGCGGTTGGCGTCCACATAGGCACGCGGGAAATGAGCCCGGAGCAGGGGCGCGCCGTGATCCGGTGCCGGGGTGAAAAGTTTATCGATGAAGGCATCTTCCGATTTTCTCAGTTGCAAGGGGGTGAGCTGGGAAGATTCAAGGAATGACTTAAGATAAACCCGGCCGCTGTGGGGGGAGGCGAACACCAAGGGCGCGGTTTGCGCGTTCGGAGCGAGAATTTCCCAGGGCGGGGAGACTTCGCGTGCCGCCGCAGGCGCTTCATCTGCCGAATTATATGGAAGGTGGTTGAGGGGGGGCAGGGCGGCCTCCTTGAGCGCGGATCAGGGTTAATGGATTCAGTTAACCATCTCAGGGCGGCGGTGCAACGGGAAATAGGCCATTTTCGGCCCCGGGTTCCGAGCGCAGGGGGTTGCCAAGGTTCCCACTAAGGATTAAAAGCCGAGTTTCCGGGATTACCCCGCCGGAACTTGGGCGCGTAGCTCAGTGGGAGAGCACTGTGTTGACATCGCAGGGGTCGCTGGTTCAATCCCAGCCGCGCCCACCATTTTCCCTTGTTTTTCAAAGCGTTCCTATTCGGAGAGAGTAGTCTTCCTCGGCCTTTTTTGCGCTTGGGGTGCAATCGAGGGGTGTAGATATATCCGATTCAGACTAGAGGCTTCCAGATCAGCAGTGAATATCCTTCGTGGTAAAGACTGCCGAATCGGCAACGATGGGCCTTGAGAATTTTTACGCGATTTTGTTTCTCCTGTTCACGTAGCCACGAATAATAGCCGTTCAGGTATTTTCTGACATTGTGATATCGAATGGCCAGCCGGTCGAATTCGCATTCGGCGTCATAAAATTCGAGAACCGGTTCCATGCTGACGACTAAATCAGGTTTGCATGCGAGCAGCCACTCGGCGAAGGTCTTAAAATTCTTGCCAGTCTGTTCAAGCGCCGCAAATGTCATAGCGACGCTTCCGGTGCCTAACTCAAGATCCGGATTGGGATCGAAGAAATCAAAGTGCTCCCCATGAAGCTTGTGGCCGTGGTCGGCGGCGATTCTGTCGACCAGATCAACAGCCGCATTGGACCAATCCAGACCGGTTAATACCTTTTCCGGATACATCCGGGCAAGACAGTCGAGATTGAACCCGCTACCGCAACCGAATTCAAAAACCCGCTTAGCTTCTGACAGGTAACGCGTGAACAGCCAATGGCGGATAATCCGGAACCAATGTGTTTCGAAGTCCGGTAACTGAGGTTTGGCGTAATCGCTGCCCAAACGCAGCACCGGTGTTGCTCCCATAAAAGATGGATCTAGCGTCGACGCCTTGCCGTCACCTGCCTCGTAGGCTGCCGATGCGTCGGTCCAGCAACTTTCCCATATGCCCTGACGATGTGCGCCGACTTCAGTAAACCCGCTCATCCGGCCAAGAACGCCCTCTATCACGCCAGCCCGTTCCTTGGCATTCAAGCGGCGGTATCGGAAATCATATTTTTCGATTTCCTGCGCAATCATTTCCGCATCCGATGCCGGAGCATCGAAAGCTTTCAGAAAATCACTGACAGTAAAGGTTTGCGTATCGATCATCGCTGCGCATTTTTTTGAGTGGACTTGAACCACGAAAACGTGTCGCTGAGTCCGTCTCGTAGCGACACCCGAGGGGCGAACCCGATCAACCGTGCC
>JAOUPW010000234.1 GCA_029879665.1 Rhodospirillales bacterium
CCATGGTTTTTACGCCCACATTGAGAGGCACGCCGTTCCAGGAGGAGCCATGAGAAAACATATAACGCCCAGTATAGGAACTCATGCGCGAAGGGCCGCAGATGGGCGACTGACAATAAGTGCGGGTGAAGTTGACCCCGCGCGCAGCCAGAGCGTCAATATTGGGGGTCTTCAGGGTCGGATGGCCAGCATAGGAGAGGTAATCCCAGCGCAGTTGATCTGCCATGATGTATAGGATGTTGCGGACTTTTCCCATTTTAAGCGATTTCCACTGTGAGTTATTGGAAGATTAAATTATTTGACAGACTTCATCGAATTCGAAACGGGGCAGCCGTTGGAAAATACCGGTCTCGTCGGCATATCCCAGGGCGCAGATGAAATTCGATTTGATATCAGTTCCGCCGAAAAACTTTTCATCGACCATGGGGTTTTTGAAGCCTGACATGGGACCTGTGTCCAGACCGATGGCCCGGGCGGCGAACATGAAATAGGCTCCCTGCAGGCTGCTGTTGCGGAAGGCGACCGGCTGCACCAGATTGGGATTTTCAATAAACCGTTTGTTGGCATCCGGGCGATGAGGGAGCAACCTCGGCATCTGTTCATAAAATTTCAGATCATGGCCGAGAATGGCGACCACGGGCGCGGTCCTGACCTTGTTTTCGTTATTGGGCATCAGGCAGGTCACCAGCTTTTCCTTGGCCTCATCGGATTTTACGAAAATGATTCTTATTGGACAGATGTTGTTGGCGGTTGGTCCCCATTTCATCAGTTCGTAAAGATCTTTGAGCTTTTCGTCGGAAACCGACTTGTCCTGCCACTTGTTGTGCGACCGCGCCCTGCGGAACATCAGGTCCAGGCTGGGATCATCGAGCTTGGTGATTTTGGTGCGCAATTCAGCAACGTCCTGTTGCGCCAGCTTAACTTTTTTCGCCATTTCCTCATCGTTGGACATCAATTATTCCCTTAATATTTAAGATTTTGATATTATGATCATGACTTAGATTATTGCAATTCCAGCTTCCACCATAGAACGAATGCCATCTTATTGCGCCCCCTTCATTGCTTTAACATGTGAGGTTCTCTCGCCTGATTAGGGGTTCTGTTAATCAGATCAGCAAGCAATTAAAAACGAGGGGTTCAATCGGATCGCGGGACGTGCTCAGACGGCCAGCGTGATGGACACGATCAGCATAGCGCGCCACCTTGGCGCAGATGACGCCGTCCGTATAGGGATGGGCGGCGGCGCCGCGCACCTTGCCGATGGTGTTCGCATCCCGCCGCTCCACTTCCAGCGCGCAGACGCTGGGGCAATCGTGGGGGCAGACGGAATGGATAAACTCGGATGGCATGGCGCGGCGGTCCCTTTATTTATTATGTGCGCCGAGAGTAGCGCCCGCGCCGGGGGCGGGCAACGGTCCAATGTAGCTACCCACGATTCAATATGAATGTTGAAGTTCCTAGCGGGTCGTCATCCCGGTTCAGCTATGGTAGATTTCTTTAATTATTTGGACATAATCGCTTTTAAGCGTGTGCTCTGAGAAGGCAATGGAAAACATGGGGCAAGAAAAGGTTGCTCGTAAGCTGGCAGCGATCCTTTACGCCGATGTCGCCGGCTACAGCCGGCTGACGGGCGAGGACGAAGTCGGCACGCACAAAACCCTCAAGGCCTATCTTGGCGTATTCACTGCAACCATCGAACAGCACGGCGGGCGCATCGTTCATTTCGCCGGCGACGCGGTGCTGGCGGAATTTTCCAGTGTCGTCGATGCCTTGACCTGCGCGGTCTCGGTCCAGCGCGCGTTGAATTCGCGCAATCAACCTTTGAAAGAATCCCAAAAACTTCAGTTCCGCGTCGGCATCAACCTGGGTGAAGTCATCTTCGACGACGATGAAATCTACGGCGACGGGGTGAATATCGCGGCCCGGCTGGAAAGCCTGGCGGACCCCGGCGGAATTTACGTTTCCCAGTCCGTTTACGATCAGGTCAGGAACAAGGTGGACCTGGAATTTGATTTTCAAGGCGAACAAAAGGTCAAGAATATCGCCGATCCGGTAAGGGCGTACAAAGTCATCCTGGATTCCGGCGGCCGCGATGCCGCCCCGCCCGCCGTCCGGCCCGGCAAATCCCGCACGCCGGCGATGCTGGCGGGGGGGGGCGCTTGTCCTGGGCATCGCCCTGGGAACGGCGTGGTATGTGTCCCGCCCGGCGCCGCCGCTGCCACCGGCGCCGGCTGAACCCAAGGCCACGGCCGGCGGCGAACGGCCACTACCCCAAACGGAAACCCCGGCAGCCACCCCCGCCGATAAATCTTCCATCGCCGTCCTGCCGTTCACCAACATGAGCGGCGACGCCGAGCAGGAATACTTCAGCGACGGCATGACCGAGGATTTGATCACCGACCTGTCGCGCCTCCCGGACTTTTTCGTCATTGCCCGTAACACGACTTTCACCTTCAAGGGGAAATCGGTCAACGTGCAGGAGGTGGGGCGGGAACTCGGCGTCCGCTACGTGCTGGAAGGCAGCGTCCGCAAAGCCGGCAATCAGGTGCGGATCAACGCGCAGCTAATCGACACCGGCAGCGGCGGGCACCTCTGGGCGCAACGTTTCGACGGCAATCTCGACAACGTCTTCGCGCTGCAGGACAAGATCACCGGCGAAATCGTCACCGCCATAACGCGGCGGCTGGGAACGACGCCGACGCCCACGGCATCCCGGACCGCGGCGCAAGGCCAATACCGGGAAACCGGCAACGTCGCCGCTTACGAGGAATTCCTGCAAGGCTGGGCCTTTTACAATCGGCCCTCCCCGGAAAATTACGCAACGGCGGTTTCGCACTTCGAGCGCTCCCTCGAACTGGACCCCGCCTATGCCCGGAGCCACGCGGCACTCGCCTCGGTATATTGGGAAGTCTGGAAACGGTTCTGGCAACGGCCGCTGGGCCTGCCGGAAAATTATGCCGCCTGGGAGAAAGCGGATCAGTCCCTGCAGGAAGCGCTGCGGGTGCCTTCGCCCCTGGCGTATCGCGTCTCGTCGGAAATGCTGCTGATCAACCGCCGGTTCGACAAGGCGGCCGCCGAGGCCCGCGCCGCCATCGAACTCGACCCCAACGACGCCCTTGGGTATGTGGTGCTGGCCAACGCCAGGACGTTTGCCGGCGACGCGGGCGCCGCCGTCGGCCTCATTCAAAAAGCGATGCAGCTGGATCCACGCTATCCGCCGTCTTATCTGTTCAGCATGGCGCTGGCCGAATTCAGCCTGGAACGATATGCCGAAGCGGCGAACCATCTGACGACGGCGATCGAACGCAATGACCGGGACCCGTTCTGGTTGACGCTGCTGATCGCCGTTTACGGACAGTTGAACGAGACTGAAAAAGCGAAGCAGGTTTTGACCCGCCTCAACGCGCTGCAGCACGCCGCGGGCATGCCCCGCTTCACCATCGGCTGGCCGACCGGCAGATGGCCCTTCCAAAACAATGATGATATGATGCGTTTCCGGAATGGCTTGCGTGCCGGGGGCATGCCGGAAGGCTAGGGACGCTACGGGCTTTCAATCCGTTTTCTTGAGACCGCTTTGCACAACACATTGAAAGGAATGGCCGCCGTGACGAACTCCAGCAAGCTTTATTATTCGTTGCTTATGATTGTCGGCGTTCTTTTGGCCTCCCTGACCGGGACTCCGGCCCGGGCGGAAGCCGTCACGGAAACATTCCGCGGCCTGAAACTCAACGCCGAACTCAAACTGGCGCCCGGCAAATCCCTAAGTGACGGCGTCATCCTGATGATCCCCTCGCCCTTGGGCCACCACCGAATGGAAGTCATCGTCTCCGTCCAGGATGTATTGGCGGAAAACGGGATCAATTCCTTCGCCCCCAGCCTAAGTTTGAGCCACGATAATCGGCGCTGGTATATCGATTGCAACAAGCAAATCCGGCATACGGCCGAAGACATTTTCGACGAAATCGATTACTGGGTCGCCTGGTTGCGCCAAAAAGGCGCCGGCCACATCACCCTGCTCGGCCATTCCCTGAGCGCGAACTACGTCACCGTGTACACGACCAGACGCGCGCCGGCGGCGGTAAAGGGCCTGATCCTGTTGGCGCCGGCGACGCTGGCCTATGGCCAGCAGGGCGTCCAGCGCTATGAAAAACGCTTCAAGGTGCCCTTGCGGGACGTCCTGGCGCGGGCCGACCGCTACATTGCCGACGGCAAGGGCGCGGAACCGATGGCCGAAAAAACGGATTACTATTTTTGTCCCGCCGCCAGCGTCACGCCCAATGCCTTTTTAAGCCTCTATCGCGAAATGATGTCCCAAGATTTTCCGACCCTATGGGGGACGCTGCCCCGGCCGTCCCTGCTGATCGCCGGAACCGGCGACAAACGCTCGCCGCAGATTATCGACGAGGCAAAACGCGCGGGCGAAAGCGGCAATATTCAGGTTGTCGTCATCGAGAACGGCGGGCATTTCTTCAGAGGCCTCTATACCGACGATGCCGTTGAATCCATGGTAAAATTCATTTCCGGGATTA
>JAOUPW010000235.1 GCA_029879665.1 Rhodospirillales bacterium
GCGACCCCAAGGGCCTCTACGTTAAGGCCAGAAAAGGGGATATTCCGGATTTCACGGGAATTTCGGCGCCATACGAAGCCCCGGAACAGCCGGAACTGGAAATAGACACGGCAAAACTAACGGTCGAGGAAAGTCTTGAAATTCTTTTTCGCTATGTTGAAAAAACCTTCAAGTGTCCCGGATAAAATATTTCTTGCCCTGATCATGGTTGTCATCGGGGCCGGGGCTTCGTCCGCAAGCGCCGAGTGCCCTGCCCGGAAGTCTCTGCCGCAACTTGAAATCTCGCTTGGATATGCCAAGCCGGATTATAACAACACGCTTTCAGTCCAAACCCTGAAACGACTTTCGAAGAAAAAATTCGGAAGACTTCACCCGATCGGGCTGACCCTGACCACACTCCAGCACAGCGCCGACCTCCGATTTCAAACCATAAACAATTCCCAAACGGGAAAAACGTGCACGTACCTTGACCGGGTCCGGGTTCGAGTCAGTTATGTCAACACCCAGGTCTATATTGCCCGTAAATACAAACCGGGAAGTTGCCAGTTCGAGGCGGTTCTGGACCATGAAAACACCCATGTCCGCATTTACAACGACAGCCTTTCCCGGGCACAACCGAACATCCGGAACCTTATCCGGAAATCGCTCAACGCCTTAAAACCCGTAGAAACCTCCGCTCCCGAAATGGCCCGGAAAAAGATCCAATTCCAATTGGAAAAAGCCCTTTCCGCCAGCCTAAAAAACATGGAAACCACGGTTTCCGCTGCACAAAAACAGATCGATACCCCCAGTAATTATGCAAAAACAGAGGGAAAATGCCGATCATGGTAGTTTTACTTGATATTAATCATGGAATTGCCGTGGCTTCTTGCCCTATATATTAAAAATATTCGAATTAAGACGAGGCCCTGAACGGGCGCCGGTGATCCTGGGAGGACCTGGTTATGGATTACGAAAAATTCTTCGCCGATCATATTTCCGCCCTGAAAAAGGAAGGACGCTACCGCGTTTTTGCCGATCTGGAACGGAAAGTCGGCTTTTTTCCCAAGGCGTTCAACCACCGCGACGGCGAAATAAAGGAAATTACCGTCTGGTGTTCCAATGATTATCTGGGCATGGGTCAACGCCCCGAAACCCTGACCGCCATGCACGAAGCCATCGATCAATGCGGCGCCGGCGCCGGCGGAACCCGTAATATTTCCGGGACCAACCACTACCATGTCTTGCTGGAACAGGAACTGGCCGATCTTCACCAGAAAGAAAGCGCCCTTTTGTTCGGTGCCGGATGGGTCGCCAACCACACCACGTTGAGCACCCTGGGCGCCCTGCTACCCGGTTGTGTGATCGTGTCGGATGCGAAAAACCACAATTCGATGATCGAGGGTATTCGTCACTCCCGCGCCGAAAAGAAAATTTTCAAACATAATGACGTCGATGACCTGGACCGTTTTTTAAGCGAAATTGACCCCAAGCTTCCCAAGTTGGTCGCATTCGAATCCGTTTATTCCATGGACGGTGATATTGCCCCGATCGCTGAAATCTGTGACGTCGCCGAAAAACACAACGCCATGACCTTCCTTGACGAGGTTCATGCGGTCGGCATGTACGGTCAGCATGGCGCCGGAGTCGCCGAACGGGAAGGCTTGATGGACCGCATCACCATCATCCAGGGAACGTTGGCCAAAGCCTTCGGCGTAGTCGGTGGCTATATTGCGGGCTCTTCCGCCATGTGCGATTTTGTCCGTTCCAATGGCTCCGGATTTATCTTTTCCACTTCCATGCCCCCCGCCGTCGCCGCCGGTGCGCTCGCCAGTGTCCGTTATTTGAAAAAACATAACGAAATCCGCGAACAACACCAGGAACGGGCGGCAACCTTGAAAGCGCGCCTGAACAACGCCGGAATTCCCGTCATGCCCTCGGTCAGCCACATAGTTCCCGTCTTCGTTGGTGATCCGGTGCTGTGCAAACAGGCCAGCGACGATCTTATGATCAAGCATGACATCTATGTCCAGCCCATCAACTTCCCGACCGTAGACCGGGGCACGGAAAGGCTCAGGTTTACGCCAACCCCGCTGCATTCGGATGCGGACATGGATCATCTGGTCAGCGCCTTAAAAGAAGTCTGGGGCCGGCTTGGCCTTAAACTGGCGGCCTAGAGCGGTTCTGCACAGACAGAACCGCTCTGATGGACATCCATTCGTGGTAGGCGTATAATATCGTTCTAAGGATATGAGTAAAAACGATGTACGCTGACAACACCTTGACCCCGAAAGAGGCCGTCCGGCTGTGTGCCCTTGGTATTCTGGCCTCTTCGCCGCATACCTATAGTGGCCTTGCCAATGCAGTCCGCCATTTTGTCAGCCGTATTCTCGGCCCCTCGCTCGATGTGCTGGGCACTTCGGTTGAGCTCCTTAAATACGAAGGGCTAATCGAACTCGTTCAAGATTCTGACACCAATTCCGGCCACAATTCGGACAACAGCAATGATGCCGAATTCGCCATTACCGATGATGGCCGCCGGGAACTCCACGCCCTCCTGACGTCTAATGTCCGGACCGGGGCGACGGAATTGAACAAGCTGATTTTCGCCCTCAAATTTCGTTTTCTGCATCTGTTGGACCCGGACGATCAGCGGGCCCAGGCCGATCACTTGGTAGAAGTATCGGAAAGCGAACTTGCCAGGCTCGACGATCTTCGTCAGCACCATGCCACCGCCGATGGATATTTTGTGAAATGGCTGGATCACGATATTGAAATGTTGGAATCCCGCCTCACATGGATGACGGATTTCCGCGACCGGCTGTAGTCGGCAGAATTAATCGAACGGAAAGAACCATTTAAAAAAGCGGCCTTTGCCGCTTTTTTCTTGCCTGGCTTCTCCTGAAGTTAAGGTTTCAGCCCTCGCGGATGGCTTTTTGGATGACAAGGTCCAGGCCACTCAGCAATTTCTCGCCCAAATCGCCGCCATCCCCCTTTATTTTCTGGTTGATAATCAACCTCATGGTATCAAGGTGCAGTTGAAGAATATTAGTATCCTTCTGGGTCGGTTCCTTAATCTGTTCCACGAAACGGCATAGGTCATTGCCGACGGTGGTCATAAGGTCATAGCCGAAACTTCCGCCTTGTCCCTTGATGTCATGGGAAGTCTGGAAAATCGAGTCCAGCAGTTCCTTGGCATCCCCGTCGCCGGACTTGAGCTTGTCAATTCCGCTCTGAATCCTGTCCATATCCTCCTTGACCCACCCCAGATAATCGTCCGACAAATCGGCGATCACCTGTTCTGCCCGTTCCAGGGCCTCCAGGTTGACCGCACCAGGTCCCCCTTTTTCAACTTTATCCGCCAAGTGAGTCTTCGGCATTATTATTGCATCCTTTGGTTTATCATTCATGGTGTAGCTCCATGGCGAACTAACCCGCTTTAGTATCAATAAATATTCTGAAGATCACCGCCGATTGGGAAAAACTACCCGTTCAACAATGCCGAAACTTCATCCTGCGACAGTTCACTACTACTTTCCCCAATACCTCCACCGGTATCTTGGGTGACGGCAAGGTTCTGCTTGCGCCGCTCCGCACCCTTGTAGGTCGGACTTTGCCGGCGCCGTCGATCCGGACCAAAATACATGCCGGCGCGGATAAAGGGCCGGGGCCGTTCGATAATGGCGCGAATTCGGCCGTACAGGCTTTTGGCCGAGATCGGCTTGGCAAGAAATTCATGCACGCCGGCGTCGCGCGCCTCGACCACCCGGTTCATTTCCGTATGCCCGGTCAGCATGATAATGGGAACGAACGGGTTTGGGCTGTCCTTGCCGGTTCTGACAAGGCGGACAAAATCCATTCCGTCCAGGGGAGACATATTCCAGTCACAAACGATAATATCGGCGGGGAAATGGCGCAGTTCCTTAAAGGCATCGGCGCCATCCTGGGCCTCAACGATGTTCTTCACACCCAGGGCATGCAGAATACTCTTCACCAAGGCACGCATGTGCTTGTTGTCATCAACGATCAGAAAATTCAGTCTTTCAAGATTATAATCGACCATTCGCACACACTATTTGGGGAACAACTCCCTCTTCCGTCCCATCAATCCCAATCTCTCGCTTCTCCCTCTCGCGGGGAGGCGATAAGGGAGTTTAAGCCTTAAATGTTAACACACTTTCACTCAAAGAGTTAATCATTAGGCCCTTAATATTCAATGATATTCTGGGGGAAAGCCCTTCAATCCCAGCTCGACGAATCGGAAAATTCCGAAGATTATTGGTTTTCCGCCTTGCCGACGCCGGAGGGGACCAGATTCATCTGTTCCGCCCGCCTGTCCGGGTCCGCGAAGGCCTCCTGGACGCGACGCCGGTCGGGACCAAAATAGTCTTTGGTCTGAATATAGCTTTGCGGCGCCCCAAGGACGGATGTGATTCGCGACATTAAAGAACTGGCTGATATGGGTTTAGCGAGAAAATCGTTGATTCCCGCATCCCGGGCTTCCTTGACAAGATTATCCTCGGTA
>JAOUPW010000236.1 GCA_029879665.1 Rhodospirillales bacterium
AATCGAGTCCGTCAAGAAAGGCTTTTTCCTTGAAGATGTCGGGCATGTCAAAGGGCGGCGAATCCGCCTGAGCTGTTTGTTTCAAAAATTAGACTCCATTCAAAAACAAAACCGTTTAAACGGTTTCCCCCGGCAATATTGAATGGCTCCCCCTTTACAAAAAAACCCTTTTCCTGAGTCTTTTTTTGAGATAGTACCCTACAAATATAAAAAAATACAGTTATTACACTATATAAAATGCAATTGATTCAAGTTTTGTTAAAATTGATATTTTTTTAGTAGTTTAATTCAAACTTTTACTACTTTCGCGATTCCTTTTCTTGCCAGCGCGTCGGCCCGTTCGTTTTCCGGATGCCCGGCGTGTCCCTTCACCCAATGCCAGTCCACCTGATGGATCTCAAGGGCACGGTCCAGTCGCTGCCACAGATCGGTATTCTTGACCGGTTTTTTTGCCGCCGTTTTCCAGCCGTTTTTCTTCCAGTTGTGAATCCATTGGGTGATGCCGTCGCGGACATATTTGCTGTCCGTGGTGATGGTGGCGTGAACGCCGCGCTTCAGCTGTTCAAGCCCCATGATCGCGGCCATCAGTTCCATGCGGTTGTTGGTTGTTTCCGATTCGCCGCCGAACAGTTCCTTTTCATGATCGCGCCATCTGAGCACGACGCCCCAGCCGCCGGGCCCAGGATTTCCCGAACATGCACCGTCGGTAAAGATTTCCACATCCTGATCGTGAGTATTGTTCATCGCTTCAGTCCAATCCGTAGGCGCCCGGGCCGCTGAGCCCTTGATGAAAGCGCAGCTTGTCCAAGTATTCGAGGGGATTCTTGGGCGTGACCTGGGGCGTGACCAGAGCGTTTTCGGGCGGATGCAGCCAATCATAAAGCCGGGTCAGGAGAAACCTCAGGGCGCTGCCGCGCGCCAGCAACGGCATCGCGATCAGTTCAGCATCGGAAAATTCCCGCACTTTGCGGTATGCCGACAGCATGCGCCTCGCCTTGGTAATGTTGAAACTGTTATCGGCTTCGAAACACCAGGCGTTGAGGCAGATGGCCAAGTCATAGGCGAAGTAATCGTTACAGGCGAAATAGAAATCAATCAGTCCCGTGAGCCGGTCATTCTGAAAGAACACATTATCGGGGAACAGATCAGCATGAATTATCCCCCGGGGCAAATCCCGGGGCCAGTTCCGTTCCAGATCATCGAGTTCGGTTTGCAAGATATTTCCCAGGTCAGGGGTGATTTCGTCGGCGCGTGAAATTGAAGCCTCAAGCAATGGCCGCCATCCTTCCACCGACAGGGTGTTTTCGCGTTTGAGTTCGAAGTCGGCTCCGGCCAAATGCATGCGTGCCATGGCTCCGCCCAGCTCGGAACAATGATCCGCTGTGACCCGGCGCGGCCACATGCCGTCGAGGAAGGTGACGATGGCGGTTGGGCGGCCGCAGAGGGTTCTGAGGGTCCGGCCATCCCGGCCCTTGATCGGTACTGGACACGGAATGCCGTTTGCCGCCAGATGATCCATCAAGCCCAGGAAAAAAGGCAGGTCCGCCTCATCCACCCTTTTTTCATATAGGGTTAGGATGAAGGTGCCCGCCTCCGTGGTCAGGAGGTAATTGGAATTTTCGATTCCTTCGGTGATGCCCTTGCATGATTTGACGGCGCCAAGCTCGTATTCAGCGATAAATTCTCCCAAATTTTCATCGGATACGTCCGTATAAACAGCCATCAAGGTTTAATCCAAAGGAGGGGCCAGGCGAGTGGCTTGGTTACTGTTGCGAAACCGATTCCGGTCTGACGCAGACTGGGCGATGCCAAAGTGGGGAATATTGGTTCGTAAGCTTGTTCCCTCAAGGGGTCTCCTCTAATATCCAGAACGCCCATTTGACTTAATAACCAGAGTGCCTATCTGATTTTATAATACGTCTGGACCCTAAGGATTTCTGAACAGATGGACAAGCCAGTCATTGCCCAAAAAGCTCCCTATCCCGTGGACGTTGAAGCCGGGAAAAAATATTTGTGGTGCAGTTGCGGCCATAGCGCCAAGCAGCCGTTCTGCGATACCGCGCACAGGACCCAATCCCAGCTTAAGCCCTTGGTGCATGTAGCGGAAAAAACCGAAAGGGTTTGGTTTTGCGGCTGCAAACAGACCAAAACCCCACCCTTCTGCGACGGTAGCCACAACTCCCTGCCATAACTCATTGATAGAGCGGTGATCGTTTATGAATTTTCCCATCAAGTCCGGCCAGGCCAGAACGGCGGGTCTTTTCGGTCTTCTTTTTATCCTGAGTGGATGCAGCCTTTTTGAAAAAGAGCAGGCGCAACCCATTTGCCCGACGGTATCCATCCTGTCGGATGCTTCCACTGTGACCAAGTTCCAAGATGGACTGGGCCGGAACCTGATCGACGAGATTTCCCGCGGCGAAATTAAAACGATCGAATCGAGTTGCTCTTATGAATCCGAGGGCAAGACCGGAAACCAAAACGTCATCATGTCTTTGGCCTTGGTTATTGTCGCCGAAAGGGGCCCCGCCAACCGGGATCGGCTGGCACGGTTCGATTATTTCGTCAGCGTCATGGACCCGGAACGCGCCATTCTGAACAAGGAAACGTTCGCCCTCCAGCCCGAATTCTCCGGAAACCAGACCCGGGTGCAGTTCAAGGATGAACCGGTCGCGCTGAAAATTCCCGTGCCTCAGGGCCGCAGGGGGACGGATTTCAGGGTTTACGTCGGTTTCCAGCTTTCCCGCCAGGAATTGGAATATAACCAACGGCAACGGGAGCCGGGCCGCTGAGGAACATGTTATTCAGGTCCTGCGGCATCTCCGAGTCGCCTATCGGCCCATATGGTTGACCTTCCTTATCCAGGGATTAAACTGCACACACGAAGACGACATTTGAAAATCGAATAGTACGTTCTCAAGTGACCCCCGCCGGAGAGACCGGCCCAGGCAATGTGTCCTAGGTCGGCGCCGAAGGAGTAACCGCCCCGGAAACTCTCAGGCAAAAGGACGGCGGGGTGATTGAGGCTCTGGAAAGCAAGCGCCGGTGTTAGCCATCCGGTGGCTTCACCGAAGAAGCAACCCGAATTGCCCGGATAAGGTTGGGCATCCGGGGCATCTTTCAGGTTCCGAGACAGAGGGGGCAAGACCCGATTCCGGCTCAGCTGCGGTTGAGGTGGGGCGGGTGCCCCTAAAGATTCTGCCGGAGAGACCATGAGCGAACAATCCACTCAACCCCTCAAACGAACTCCGCTTCACCCCCTGCATAGGGAGATGGGCGCCAAGCTGGTGCCGTTTGCCGGATACGACATGCCGGTGCAATACGAAGGCATCCTCGCCGAACACCTGCATACCCGCAAACATGCCGGGTTGTTCGATGTCTCGCACATGGGCCAGGCGCGGCTTAAGGGCGCCGACGCCATCGCCGTCCTTGAGTCTCTGGTTCCCGGGGACATCGAAGCCCTGCAGCCGGGACAGATGCGTTATACCCAGTTCACCAATGACGCCGGTGGTATTCTCGATGATCTGATTGTTACCCGATACGAGGATCATTTGTTTCTGGTGGTCAACGCATCCCGCAAGGAACATGACTTCGCCCACATTCAGGCTAACGCCAAGGGGGACTGCAAACTCACGCCGCTGCCCGATCAGGCCTTGATGGCCCTGCAAGGGCCAAAGGCGGCGGAGGTGCTCGGGAATCTGTGCCCGCCGGTTCTGGAAATGGCGTTCATGTCTTCCCTCGCCGCGGAGATTTCAGGAAATCCGGTTATTGTGTCGCGCTCGGGATATACCGGCGAGGACGGGTACGAGATTTCCATCGCCGCCAGCCAGGCTGAAGCCCTGGCACGGATTCTGCTGGACGCCCCCGAAGTCAAACCGGTGGGGCTCGGTGCCCGGGATTCGTTACGCCTGGAAGCAGGGCTCTGTCTTTACGGCAACGATATTGACGAGACCACAACCCCCATCGAGGCAGGTTTGTTGTGGTCGATCAGCAAGCGCCGCCGCACCGAAGGCGGCTTTGCCGGCGCCGGTGTCCTTCAGCGTCAGATTGAGGGCGGCGTTGCCCGCAAGCGTGTCGGTATCTTGCCCGACGGGAAGGCGCCGGCCCGCGCGCATACTGAAATCACCGATCCGGACGGCAAGATCATTGGTGAAATTACCAGCGGCGGCTATGGTCCTACTGTCGGCGGGCCGGTCGCCATGGGCTATGTGAAAACCGCTTATGCCGCCGTCGATACACCCGTCGGATTGCTTGTGCGGGGTAAAATATTGCCGGGTAAAATCGTCAAGATGCCATTTGTCCAACAACATTATTACAAAGGGTAGTAGAGGGGATATCAATGCCAACAGTCAAATACACCAAGGAACACGAATGGATCAGGCTTGAAGGGGACGTCGCCGTGGTCGGCATTTCCGAATACGCGCAGGAACAACTGGGCGATGTCGTCTATGTCGAACTGCCGGAAGCCGGCAAGCA
>JAOUPW010000237.1 GCA_029879665.1 Rhodospirillales bacterium
CCACGGCGCAAAGCAGATGCAGACAGGTGTGCATGCGCATGAGCTTGTGCCGCCGTTCCCAGTTCAGTTCCGCCGTCACCTTGTCGCCGACGGCAAGCGGCGCGGCCCCTTTCTCCGGTATGTGCAACGGCTCGCCCGTCGCCTTGTCTTTCAGGGTATTGGCGATGGCGATTTCAACACCGCTCGCCGTGCGCAAGATGCCGCTGTCCCCCGGCTGGCCGCCGCCTTCGGGATAAAACACGGTTCGGTCCAGCAGGATGCCGCTTTCGTCCAGGTATGTGACCGTGGCATCGCAAAATTCGGCGTAGGCGTCGTCGCGGAAAATTTCCTCGGTCATGGCGCTGATCCTTTCTCAAGATCAAGTATAGCGCTTCAGGCCCTTCGCGTCAGGAAGATCCCGCCCATCACCGCTAAGGTAGCGAGAATCAGGGCCGGCGTCATCACCTCGGAAAAAAGCCAGACACCTATCCCCATGGTAACAATAGGCTGAACGAACTGCAGCGGCACGATCCGCGCGATGCCCCCCAACACGATCCCCCGGTACCAGAACAGAAACGACAGGGTCGAGGAAAAGACCACCAGATAGGCGATGGCCGACCAACCCTGATGGGACACGGCAGCCCAGTCGGTACCGTCCTTGACCAGCCAGAAAAAGGGAATCAGCGTTATCCCGGCGAAAGCGATGCTCCACAACGAGGCGCCCCAGGTGCCGATGCGGGCCGAGACCCTGCCCCCCGTGACATGCCCGACGCCGGAGCAGAGCGCGGCCAGGAAACACAGGAAATCGCCGAACAGGGAGGCTTCCCGGCCGGACGCGTCGCGCGACACGAACAGCACCACCAGACCGATAAAGGCAATGGCGACGCCCAGCCACCAGCGCGACGACGGCAGGCGCTTGTTGACGGCGGCTGAAAAGAGGCCGGCGTAGATTGGAATGGAAGCCTGGATCAGGGCCACGTGCAGAGTCGAGGTGTACATGAGGCTGAGGCTGAAAAAGACGGAAAAACCGGTCATGTTGGTGACCGCCGACAACATCAGCAAGCCCCAATCCCGGGCATTGTCCGGTCTCGGCAGACGCATAAGAATGGCAATGGGCAGAACCAGCAATCCGGCCAGAATCACCCTTAACATGCCGACGGCAACGCCGTCGATTTCGGACACGGCAAACACGGTGGCTGCCGGCGTCAGCCCCCAGATGAGAACCGTCACGCTGCCCGAGGCGTAGGCCAAAGCCGCCTGGCGGGGTGGAATATCCTGTTCGCTCACCACCGGCCCCGGTTCGAATCACTCATCTTCATCAATTGTTGCCCTTTTTCCATTCGCCGTTATCATTAACCCACTAAGGGACAAGGATCGACGGCCATGCCGGACAAACCATATCCCGAAAACCTTGCCGAAACCTTCACCCTGCATTCCGGCCGTCCGGTTTTGCTGCGCCCGATTCGTCCCGAGGATGAACCGGAACACCATGCGTTGCTCGCCAAGTTGACGCCCGAGGACATCCACTCCCGTTTTTTTGGAACCTTCCACAAGATGCCCCATTCGGTGATGGAACGGTTCACGAATATCGACTACGACCGGGAAATGGCCTTCATCGCCAGCGCCGATACGGCGGACGGCGGCTATGAAACCCTGGGTGTCGTTCGCACGATCAATATCGATGAAGGGGATAGCGCCGAGTTCGCCATCGTCATCCGCTCCGATATAAAACATCAGGGCCTGGGCGGGAAATTGATGGAAAAGATTATCTCCTACAGCCGGGACAAGGGCGTCAAACGCCTTGAAGGCATGATTCTCGCCGAAAACCATCCCATGCTCGACCTGGTCAGGCGTCTGGGGTTCAGGGTCCGCCTCATTCCCGGCGAGGGTGTCATGGAAACGACCCTGGACCTTTGAACGGATGTCGTCAAAGCGGCGGGGCCGGATTAATCCCCGTCTTTTCCATTATCCCGCATCTGGGTGATCAGGAAAATCATCCCGGCAACGGAAATTGCGAACAGCCCCAGCCAAATCCACCACATCATGCCCGCAATCCTTGTTGTTATTCATTTCCCCGTTCCAACACACTGGCGGAACGGGTTGATGTGCACATTACCACTGGAAATGAACATGCCCACCCTCTTTCCCCGTTTGAGCCCTTTTTCCTGTAGCTGCGCGGCCAGAGGCGCTCCGCGGGGCCCTTATTTAATTAATGGATGCGCGTGGTTGAGCGGCCCGTGGCCGTGGCCAAAACCAGGTGCGGTGCGGATTGCTTCCAGCACATAACCGCGGGCGCGGATGACCGTATCGCGCACGCTCATGCCCTGGGCCAGTCCGCAGGCGATGGCGGACGCCAGGGTACAGCCGGTGCCGTGGGTGTGAAGGGTATGGATGCGCGGACTTTCGAATCGTTCGATGCCGGCCGCCGTCGCCAGCAGGTCCACCACGGTGTCGCCTTCCAGGTGGCCGCCCTTGAGCAGCACGGCCTTGGCCCCGGTTTGCAGCAACGCCGAGGCCGCCGCCTCCATGTCGGCAACGGCCTTCACCTTCCGCCCGGTCAGCACTTCCGCTTCCGGCAGATTGGGCGTGATCACGGCGGCGCGGGAAACCAGCCGTTCCTTAAGTGCCTCGGCGGCGTCTTCGGCCAGTAGCGGATGGCCACCCTTGGCGACCATCACCGGATCGATTACCCAGGGAAGTTCCGAAGCAAAAGTTTCCAGCGCATCGGCGACGGCATTGATGATGGCAACCGAGCCCAGCATGCCGGTCTTGACGACGTCGGCGCCGATGTCTTCCATCACCACGCGGATTTGTTCGGCCACGAATTCTGGCGGCACTTCATGAACGCCGAACACGCCTTGGGTGTTTTGTGCCGTCAGCGCGGTGATGGCGGTCATGGCGAAACCGTTCAGCGCGGTGACCGCCTTGATGTCTGCCTGAATGCCGGCGCCGCCGCCGGAATCGGACCCGGCGACGATCAGAATCCGTCCTTGCACGATTTTTTCTCCTTAACCGGCGACCCGCTCAACCACGCCGACGATATCACCGACCACCGCCGAGACAAGGGCTTCGTCCTCGCCTTCGGCCATGACCCGGATCAGCGGTTCAGTGCCCGATTTGCGGATCAACAGCCGCCCGGCATTGCCCAGCCGCGCTTCGCCGTCGGCGATCGCCCGTTTGACCGCGTCGTCTTCCAAAGGCTGACCGCCGTTGAAGCGGACGTTGCGCAACAGTTGCGGCAGTGGCTCGAACACGCGGCAGACTTCGGAAGCCGATTTGCCTTCCTGCACGATCACCGCCAACACCTGGAGCGCCGCAATCAGACCGTCGCCGGTGGTGCCGTATTCGCCCAAAATAATATGCCCCGACTGTTCGCCGCCCAGGTTGAAACCTTTTTCCCGCATCGCTTCGACCACGTACCGGTCGCCGACCTGGGAGCGGTCCAGACTCAGGCCCAGGCCTTGCAGATAGTTTTCCAGCCCCAGGTTGGACATCAGGGTGGCGGCCACGCCGCCGCCCTTGAGCTTGCCGTCCCGGGCCCAATGAGCGGCGATCAGGCCCATTAGCTGATCGCCATCCACCAAGGCACCCTTTTCGTCGGCGATCAGCACCCGGTCGGCGTCGCCATCCAGCGTAATTCCGATATGGGCGCCGTGAGCCGCCACCTGGGACTGCATGGTTGCCGGACAGGTGGAACCGCAATCCTTGTTGATGTTGAAACCGTCGGGCTTGACGCCGATGGGCACCACTTCGGCGCCCAGTTCCCATAGCACCGCCGGCGCCACCTTGTAAGCGGCGCCGTTGGCGCAGTCGACGACGATCTTGAGGCCGTCGAGCTGGAGCCCCTTGGGAAAAGTCTGCTTGACGTATTCGTTGTAACGGCCCTGCGCGTCATCCAGGCGCTGGGCACGGCCCAGCCGTTCCGGCGACGGCAGGCAGTTCGACATGTCTTCGCCGACGCCGGCCTCGATCGCCGCTTCGACCTCGTCGGACAGCTTGTAGCCGTCCGGCCCGAACAGTTTGATACCGTTGTCCTGATAAAGATTATGGGAGGCCGAGATCATTACGCCGATGTCGGCGCGGAGACTTCGGGTCAGCATGGCAATGGCCGGCGTCGGCAGCGGGCCGACCAGAATCACGTCCATGCCCATGGAAACGAATCCCGCGGTCAGCGCCGGTTCGATCATGTATCCGGAAAGGCGCGTATCCTTACCGATGACAACGCGGTGGCGGTGATCGCCACGGGTGAAATGCCGGGCCGCCGCCATGCCCACATGCAGCGCCACTTCGGCGGTCATGGGATGGCGGTTGGCGGTACCGCGGATGCCGTCTGTGCCGAACAGGGTGCGGTTCATGGGGGTCCTTTGTTCAGATACGGTTTGGCGTTCAGATCCGGTATTTTGGTGCATATTGACCTATGCGGGCGTCACTTTTTATTTCACTTTTTTACATTGGCGTCCAGCACCGCCCCCCACACCGCCAGCG
>JAOUPW010000238.1 GCA_029879665.1 Rhodospirillales bacterium
TCACGGTCAGGGTTCCCGTGGTTTCAAGTTTAAGAAGCTCAAGTTGCTCGGGGCTGGTCTGTGCGTAAAGATCAACCAGGGTATTCAGTATGTGCCGGATATCGACTTTTAAGGATTCGGTGCGCGAAAGCTCGGCGTCCAGGCGTGACGCGTTCGAGATGTCGCTGATAAGCCGGTCCAGCCGCTGAACGTCATCCTTAATGATCGACATCAATTTTCGCTGCTGCTCGGGATCCGTGATTCGTGCCGCTGTTTCCACCGCGCTATTGAGAGAGGTCAGTGGATTCTTGAGTTCATGGGCAACGTCGGCGGCAAAACTTTCGATGGCGTCCATTCGGTTCCAGAGCGCTTCCGTCATTTCCTTCATGGAAACGGCCAGCGCGCCGATTTCGTCTTCGCGACTGGAAAAATCCGGGATCTGAACCCTGCGGTCATGGGAACGCCGGACCTGTTCGGCGGCGGCAGCCAGTTTGTGAATAGGTCTTGTGATGGTGCCGGCAAGGTAAACGGACATCAGGATCGTCAATCCGAAGGTTAGGGTGAACAGGCTTAGAATATTGATCCGGACATCAAACACGGCGGCGTCGATCTCGGTCGAATCCTTGGACAACAGCAAGGCGCCGAGAACCTGCTTGTAACGCTGAACCGGTGCCGCCGCAGTCAGAATCATCCCGATATCGGGTTTTTCGCGAACCTGGTCCATCTTTTCACCAAGCAACGCTTTGCCCACTTCCGCGTAGTCTTCCGCCCGTTGCTCCGATTTTTCAATATACAGGGGCAGTTGTTTTCGGCCCGGCAGCCATTTGACAAAAGTGTCGTAGGTTTTGAGGAAAGTGCGGGCCAGGTATTCACCGAACAAATCGGGGGACGGCAATTCCTCGATCTGCACCGAACCGCCGGGTCCGGAAAGCAGGCGGCTGTCGGCGATCATCGATCCATCGGGGGAAAAAAGCCGGGCCCGGGTGTGCGTGGCTTCCGCCAGGCGCCGCATCAATTGACGGGATTTTTCGACCAGAATTTCCTGACCCACGGGTCCGCTTCCTGAGGAACTGACCGTCGTGATTGCGCCCTCACCGATGGCACCGGCAAACATTTCAGCCTGTATCGTCAGAGATGAAAGTTCAGTGGCAATCAAGCCCCTGCGATATTCCCCGACATACAGAAGCCCGCCCACCAGGATCAACAACGCCAGGATGTTGACCGCCAGAATATGACGGGTCAGCGGCGGGATCCCGCGGGGACGGAAACGTTGGGGTGTTTCCTGATTCATGTCAACGACGGGGGGTCATGAATTGGGCGGGGTCAGGATTCGCTGTAACGATAACCGACACCGTACAGCGTTTCGATATGTGAAAAGTCAGGATCCGCGTCCCTGAATTTTTTGCGCAGCCTTTTGATGTGACTGTCAATGGTCCGATCATCAACGTAAATGTGTTCCCCGTAGGCCGCGTCGATCAATTGGTCCCGATTTTTGACATGTCCAGGCCTATTGGCAAGAGCCTCCAACAGCAAAAATTCGGTTACCGTCAGGTTCAATGGCAGATTCCGCCATGTGCAGGTATGCCGAGACTTATCAAGAACCAAATCGCCGCGGACAAAGATGTTTTCATTATTGCCGCCGGCCACGTCTTCGGTTTGGGCATTGTTAAGCTCGCGGCGACGCAGAAGGGCGTTGATGCGTTCAATCAGCAGGCGTTGGGAAAAGGGTTTTGAAATATAATCGTCGGCGCCCATGCGCAATCCCAGGACTTCGTCGATTTCGTCATCCTTCGAGGTCAAAAAGATGATCGGCATTTTGGATTTCTGGCGTAGCCGGCTCAACAACTCCATGCCGTCCATGCGCGGCATCTTGATATCCAGCACCGCAAGATCAACCTCTTCGCGGCTCAATTCGTCCAGCGCCTTGGTGCTGTCGGAATAGGTTTTGACCGAGAATCCCTCAGCTTCAAGCGCCATTGAAACCGAGGTGAGAATATTACGGTCGTCATCAACCAGGGCGATGGTATGTTGCATGGGCATTCACAATCTCTTTTTATTACAATAACTTTCTCTGTCAGGCGCAGGGGTTGAATTCCCCCTTCTGATCCGCACTGAAGAATTTGACGTAGGCTTTGTGGCTAAATTATAGTCTAATCTACCTCTTCCCGCTTGTGGGATAAAGGGGGCCAGCCAATCCCGAAAATCGGCAGAAAGCAAAATTAAAGGAGCAATACGGTTCATGAACCACTCAGAATCCTACGTTGCCGAAAAAACCCGTTTTAAAGCCGTTCCCCAATTCGAAGCCGCGCATGAGCGTTCGCAAGCCACGGTGCCGGTCATATTGGCGGTTTTTCTCGGTCTCTTCATGCTTGTCGGAGTCGGATTTGCTCAGGTATCCCACGACTCCGCCCACGACAGCCGCCATTCTTTCGCTTTTCCCTGCCATTGAGATCCTGAGATGCTGAGGCGAATCCTGGTCACCGCCCTGGTGGCCGGCGCCGTCGCCGGGATTGTCGTATCCCTTGTTCAATTTTTTCAGGTTTTGCCTCTGATCGGCGAGGCGGAACAGATCGAGGCCGCGGCTCTTTCTCATGTTCAGACCCATGGCCAGGTCCAGGCCCAAGCCCAAGTTTCGGGCGATACCTCCCGTCTGACCTTCACCATTATTTATAACATTCTGGCCGGTGTTGCCTTCGGATTACTGCTGGTTTCGGCCTACGTGCTTTCCGGACGGCCGGTGGACTGGCACCGGGGGGTGATCTGGGGGCTGGCCGGGTTCGTCGCCGTTGGCCTGGCCCCCGCCCTGGGCATGATGCCGTCGCCGCCGGGTTCGGACCTGGGGCCGCTTGCGGAACGGCAGGTCTGGTGGTTGCTGTGCGGCTCGGCCACCGCCGGCGGGCTGGCGTTTCTGGCTTTTGCAAAGGCCTGGCCGTATCGGCTTGTGGGCGTAAGCCTTCTAGTGGTGCCTCATCTGATCGGTGCCCCGGGGATGGAATCCCCCGCACCGGACCCGGATTTTGCCTTTCGCTTCGCCGTCGCCTCGCTGAGCGCAACGGGGGTATTTTGGGCGGTGCTGGGCGGTGTTTCCGGATACGTTTACCGTAAACTGGGTTGAAATGATGTTCACACCTGAACCCGTCCGATCCGGGGCAGGCCAGCAGGACATGAGTTAACCAGGATGCTAGCCAGCCTTACCCGCCTTTTTTTACTGATTCGCGCCGCCGGCCGAGATCTGGCTCCCATCGTGCTGGTGATTGCGTTTTTCCAGATCGTGGTGTTGCAGCAACCCTTTCCCAACTTGGTGAATATTCTCGTCGGTCTCGTCTTCGTCGTTCTCGGTTTGGCGATGTTCGTACAAGGGCTGGAAAGCGGCCTGTTCCCCCTGGGGGAAGCGATGGCCTCGGCGTTTGCCCACAAAGGGTCGCTCACGGCACTGCTGGCCTTTGCCTTTTTCCTAGGATTCGGGACCACCGTTGCAGAACCGGCCTTGATCGCGGTCGCCGGCGAAGCCGCGAAAATTGCCGGCGGCGCCGGTGTTATCGCGGACACCGACGACGCCCGTACCGCTTATGCCTTTAACCTGCGCATGACGGTGGCGCTGTCCGTGGGTGCCGCCCTGGTGCTCGGCATCTTCCGAATATTGAAGGGCTGGCCGATCCAGTACCTGATCATCGGCGGCTATCTGATGGTGGTAGTGCTGACCGCCTTTGCCCCGGCCGAGATTGTCGGCATTGCTTATGATTCCGGCGGCGTCACCACGTCCACCATCACGGTTCCGCTGGTCACCGCCCTGGGCGTCGGCCTAGCGTCCGTGATCCACGGTCGCAACCCGATGATCGATGGCTTCGGACTGATCGCCTTCGCCAGCCTGACGCCGATCATGTTCGTGCTCGTGTTCGGGATGGTGGTGTGATGGAGCTTCTTGACCACACCGCCAAGACGGCGCTGGCAACCCTGCTCGACATCGCACCCATTGTCGCGATCCTGTTCGGCTTCCAGTTTCTCGTCATTCGTCAGCCGCTTCCCAATCTGAAAAAGATTCTGGGCGGGTTCGTCTATGTTCTTGTTGGCCTGACCCTGTTTCTGGTCGGACTCCAGGAGGCGTTGTTTCCCCTGGGCGAGACCATGGCCCAGCAGTTGACGGCGCCGGAATTTATCGCCAAGGCCGGCGGACAGCCCGGACATTGGAGCGATTACGGTTGGGTCTATGCGTTCGCCGCAGCCATCGGTTTCTCGACCACGGTGGCGGAACCGGCCCTGATTGCGGTTTCCTTCAAGGCCGGCGAGATGTCCGGCGGCGCCATCCGACCGCGCGGGCTTAGGTTTGCCGTTGCCATCGGCGTTGCCGTCGGCGTCGCGCTCGGCGCCTTTCGTATAGTTACCGGCACGCCGCTGCCTTTTTATATCATTGCCGGCTATCTGA